>NZ_QUFO01000009.1:0-137183 GCF_003478915.1 Roseburia sp. AF25-13LB | reverse complement strand
CGGATCTGTGAGGGGCTAAGATTGAGAGGTCTTAGTCTACTCGACTGATGGAGAAAAAATCATTCATGCCCTATGTTATATAGTTTTTGTATGTTTTCAGGAAGACTCCTTTATATAGTTCGTTTTGCCTTCCTGATAATGTTCTTACACATAGACGTGTAAGGAATGTTATTCCTTGATTTTTTTCATACGCCAAATTCATGAAGTCGATGAAGATAATCTTGATGTCAGGAGTGCCATTCAGTTCAATGATTCTATCGATATATTTTGCTCTCGTGATTGTTTTTATATAGGCACCCACTTTCAAAAACACAAATTTTTTTATTTTTTGAAAGTGGAAACTATGTAAAGGCAACCCGAAGGCTGCCCGGACATCAAAGCCTATAGAAACGCTCAGAGGCTGTTTTACAGTGGGGAAAAAGAAAAAATATCAAAAAATTGATGATTAATGGTGAGCTTGTGATAGAATGAAAAAAGAGAAAAGCAGAAAGGATGTAGTTGTGGAGAATATTTGTTATGATTAGAAAGTTGCTGAACGGAGATATCGATAGAGTTGCTGACATATGGTTAAAGACAAATCTGAAAACGCATTATTTTATTTCCAATCAATACTGGAAAAGTAATTATGAATTAGTGAAAGAAATGATGTCACAATCCGAAGTCTATGTGTTTGAAGTGGATAAGATGATACAAGGATTTGTAGGACTAAATAATGAATATATTGAAGGTATTTTTGTTTCTGAAGAAATGCAGTCATGTGGCATAGGTAAGCTTTTATTGAATTATATTAAGGATAAAAAAGATAGATTACAATTAAATGTATACCAGAAGAATGCCAGAGCAATTTCTTTTTACCAAAGAGAAGGGTTCATTATTCAATGTAAAGGTTTGGATGAAGCTACTGGTGAAAAAGAATACACTATGCTATGGAAACAAAAATAGAAATCAAAATTTGACGGAGTGACAATATATGAAGTATTTATATTTGCATGGACTAGGGCAAAAACCAGACAGTTGGAATAGAGTAATAAAAGAAACGAAAGTATCGAAAAGCAGTTGCAGTTTGAGTTTATCAGAGCTGTTAGAAAGGAAATCTGCTACATATAAGGAATTATATTCAGCATTCTCATCAGAATGCGACAAGGAGAACGAAGAAATTGTCTTATGTGGGCTTTCTCTAGGAGCTGTTCTGGCACTTAATTATGCGATAGACCACCCGGATAAAGTAAAGGCACTCGTATTAATTGCAGCACAATATAAAATGCCCCGAAAATTATTGAAAGTTCAGAATATATTGTTTCATCTTATGCCGAATTCGGCATTCAATAAAATGGGCTTCAAAAAAGCAGATGTTATTAAACTATGTGGTACGATGGCTGAATTAGATTTCAGTGACTCACTGCATAAGGTGTCTTGTCCGGTATTAATCGTTTGTGGAGAGAAGGACAATGCAAACAAAAAAACTTCAAAAGAACTTTGCCATTATCTGAACAATTCCTACTTCCATGAACTTATGAAAACAGGTCATGAAGCAAACATAGAAGCCCCGGAAGAGTTGTCGATTGTGTTGCAAAGATTTTATGATAGTATCAGTTAACTTCCTGTTTGTAAGGATTGCACCATTTGCATTATATGTAAATAATCTGGAAGAAGCAAGAAATTTTTTTATGAAATATTTTGATGCAAAATCAAACGATGGATATCATAATTTTCAGACGGATTTCCGCTCTTATTTTCTTTCATTTGATGATGATACACGCATAGAGATTATGAATAAACCAGAAATGTCGGATTGTCCCAAAGAGCTTACTCGTACCGGATATGCGCACATTGCTTTTAGCGTAGGCAGCAAAGAAAAGGTTGATGCTTTGACTGCAGAGTTAAGGGCGGATGGTTATAAAGTTGTCAGCGGTCCAAGAAAGACTGGAGATGGTTATTATGAAAGTTGTATTGTTGCATTCGAAGATAACCAAATTGAAATTACAGTCTGAAAAATAGGAGGCACAAATCGGAAATGGACGAGGTTTGGAGAGATAATCAAAAAGCAGGCAATGCAGGAAGAGAGGGAAAACCTTGAATCCTGCATTTTTTATACGCACTAAACCAGGAGTAGAGTGCAAAAATATCGAAATTCATATAGAATAAAGGTATCAAAATATCAGGGAGGAGAAGAAGTCCGGCAAACGGACGAGGATGGGTATGGATAAAGAAAAAACAGGCGAATATATCAGAAACCTTCGGAAAAAGAAAGGCTGGACACAAATGCAGCTTGCAGAACAGCTTCATATTTCAGACAAAGCAGTTTCGAAATGGGAGCGCGGAATCTCATTTCCAGATATTGAATTAATGGAGGAGCTGGCACAGGTATTTCAGGTGGATGTTGCTGATATTATCCGGGGAGAAGAGGCTGGCAGGGCAGAGCATACGGTAAATGAGCTGGTAAAAGATACTATAGATATTGCAAAGAGGGAGAAAAAAAGACAGATACGAAAGTACCGGTGGGTGTTGTGTATTCTGTTTGTGCTATTTGGAGTTTTAATCGGATACAGTGTAGAGAACATTCAGAAAAATTATATTTTAGAATATCATTTATGCATGAATGCAGTGGTTGAATCGAAGGGTGAGGTGATTTATGTAAGAGAGACAGATGCAAATGGAAAAAATCCCGGAAAGGTATATCGTCTGGCGCAAGATGATGCAATCCCGGTAACATTACCGGATGGAAGTGCCGGAAGTTTTAAAGATATTAAAGAAGGACAACATATTCAAATCTGGTATTTGGGACACCGGGTATTATGGAAAAATGCATGGATACCGGGCGTAGAGGAAGTAGAGATTACAAAGGAGGTTAAAAAAGCTGTATAGAATAAAAAAAGTAATTTGTTGTGTGATAGTATTGGCAATATTGGGGAGTATGCCAGTAAATGCAAAAGAAGTATTACAGAATGAAAATGAGGCATGGAGTCCTTTGCAGAGATTACCTGCGTGCACAAAAGGAACCCATTTCCAAGGGTTTTTTTATGCATATAGGAATTGATGATTTCGGAGCAATCAATAGTTCCAGAGGAGCGGATTATGGTAACCATATCTTAAAAAGTGTTGCCGACTGCATGGAGAGCTGTCTTTCTGATAATCAAAAGCTTTACCATCTGGTTGCGGACCAGTATGTGATCGTGGATCTGGAAGCTTCTTCCTCCGAAGACGCTGTGGTACTGAAAGAAAAGATCACAGATAAACTTCATAATTTCATAGTAGCCGAAAATTATGAAGCTATATTTTCTATTTCTATTGGTGTTATAGATGCAGCAACATTTTGTGAGGGAACCGAAGAATGCCGCAAAAAGTTTGAATTTGCCTTGAAACAGGCAAAAAGCATGGCTAAAAATGGATTCTATATTTTTGACCAGGATGACTATGAGGTCTTTTTACGACATGATAACGGAAGAAGGGCGGGAGTTTGTTTCACCGATAGAGTTTATCCCATTATTGGAAGAGACCGGAATGCTTATGTGTTGAAATGACAGAAAGCGGATTTATGGATATGACACCTTCGTTCTGTAAATTTCGTAAAACTCTGGACAAGAACGGAATTCCCTTTGTGGTCGATGATTTTGGAACAGGATATTCGAATCTTCATTGTATCCGTGATATGAATCCAAGTTACGTGAAAATGGATAGGGATTTTACTGCCAAGGCGATGAACAGTGCGAGGGATTATGAATTATATAAAAATATCATCCCAATGGTACATAGTATTAACGTCAGGATATGCGCAGAAGGCATTGAGGAAAAAGAATGGCTTCTGAAAATGAAAGAAATGAAGGTTGATTATCTGCAGGGATATTATTTTGGAAGACCATGTGGAAAGAAACAGTTTCTACAGCAATATATCAGTGGCACCAATGTTAAATAAAGAGAGTAAGGCAGACTCAGATATGTGGGGCTGCCTTATTTTATGGCCTTATCAGAAGGATGAGTTCCTAACGGCTTGTCTGAGTCTCTCCAGGTCATCTGCATCAGGGTGAGACAATGCACAGTCAAAATTCTGGATCAATACATCAAGATTTGCCGGATGATCGGGAGCATCCTTCATTTTCAAGTAGCGTTCCCGGACAGACTGTGGCATTCTGCCCTGACACATATACTCTCCGACGATAACATTACTTGCATCAACGAACTGCTTAACCTGATTCAGGATTTTCCGGAAATAGATATCACTGCCACCAAAGCCAGCAGTTCCAAACAGAAAAATCTGTTTATTCTTTAGCTGTGATAATAGTTGTAATGTCTTGGTATCGGCATTCCCCTTGTCTGTCCAAAATCCGATATAGAGCAGTTCGGAAGAAGGAATCACTGTGTCGGACACACCGAAATACTCACATTCATCCTGAGGTAATGCCTCGTGGATCGCATCAGCCAGCACCTTGGTATTACCTGTTAAGCTGCTATAAACGATGGAATATTTTTTATTTTTCATATCATGTTGTCTCCTTTCATAGGATCATGAAATTATCATATCGCATTCCTATTTTAGTTCGGAAAGCATGATTTGTCCAATGAATTTTCCATAAACATTTTACAGAGCGAAATGGATAGTTGCTTTTCCTGCCGTTTGTGATAAACTTGTTCATAAGTGAGGGAAAAATCATGGACAGAACTCCGATAAGGGAATAAAAGCCGGGCTGTCCCGGTATCATTTAATGAGCTAGAAAAGTTGACAGAAGAGAAATATACAATCCGAAAGTATAAAAGAATTTTATTTTATGTGGTGATATGTGTGCTGCTTGCGGCATTCCTTTTGGGACAATATATTTACCCAAGTGAAAGGGAAACGGTCACGGAGGAAAGCATTACTTATACCGGAACCTTTTACCGGGTGCTGGCAGACGGAACCAAAGAGGAAATCCCGGTTCCGGGCAAATGTGATGTGCCTGCCGGAGAGCCTCTGGTCATCCGGTCAGTGCTCCCACAGGATTATCATGAAAATACGATCGCCATCAGGTCCTCTCTGGAGAATGTGCGCATTTACATCGGTGGGGAACTGAGGGCGTTGTATGATACGGAGAATACCAGACCTTTTGGGAAAAATTCTGCCAGTGGGTATGTGTTCTGCGAGACATCCGGCGAGGATGCGGGGCAGGAAGTGCGGATTGAACTGCAGTCCTTTACCGACAAGTATTCCGGTGTCGTCAACACGGTATATTGTGGGGACAAATCAGATATCTGGGCATATATACTCCACTGCTATTTTATGGTAACTTTGATCGCCTGCACCATGCTGTTTGCCGGACTGGTCGTGCTGATCATCAGTCTGGTGCTTGATATTATATATAAGACGAGATTTGATCTGGAGTACCTGGGATGGTGCATGATTCTGGGAGCAGTGTGGATGCTGGGAGAATCGAAGCTGCGCCAGCTGTTCGTTTCCAATGCTTCTATTCTGTCGAATATGTGCTTCTTCGTTGTGATGCTCTGCCCGGTTCCGCTCATGTTCTATATTGACAGTGTGCAGCAGGGAAGGTACCGGAAGGCCTATCATGTGGCAGAGTGTATCACCTGTGTGAACTTTGTACTATGCACGTCCTTACAGCTACTGAATATCGCAGATTTTATCTCGACAATGTTCTTGTCCCACCTAGTGATTGCAGGAACGTTCCTGACAATATTTATCACCATTTGCCGGGATCTCATCAAGGGAACGGCGAAACATTACAAGCTTCCGCTGATCGGACTGGTAGTTGCCATGATTGCAGTCATGCTGGAGGTGACAGAGGTGTATCGAGTGGTGTCAATGTCAGGGATTTTTATCGCAACCGGACTGGTGGTCCTGCTGGTCGTTACGCTGATCCAGACAATGGACCGCATCCGCGAGCTGGAGCTGGCCAGGCAGAGAGAGGCCAGGGAAAGCCTGGATTATCTGACGGGTCTTCCTATGCGTCATAAGGGTGAAAAGCTGATCCTTGAGAAAATGCAGGAGCATGATGGCTGTCTGGGATTTGTCGATATGGATAATCTTAAGAAGATCAACGATGTCTATGGACATAAGGCGGGGGATTGTGCTCTCAGGCTGGTAGGAGCAATGCTCACAGAGTGCATGGAGAACGCAGTGGTCTGCCGGCTGGGAGGAGATGAATTCCTGTTCTATCTGCCGGAGGCATCAGAAGAAGAGATGAACATGCGGATGAGAAAGCTGTTTGAAAGCTTTGGTGCGGCAAAAAATCTCACGGCAGAGACTTCACCGGCATCCCTGTCCTGCGGTCTGTGCATGTGCAGACAGGGAGGAAACTTTGAAGAATATTATATAAGAGCGGACAAGACATTGTATTATGTCAAACAGAATGGTAAGAACAGTTACCGGTTTTATGAGGAGCTTGAGGAACAGCAGACGGATGCATAGGCCAGAAAAAATGACCTGGAGGTAATCGCCGGAGCATCATCCTTGCGTGAAGCCATCAAACGATTCTGGACCTTCCGTGTTCCATGGGGATGGACATACATGTGGTGAGCATGGATGTGGAAACCATAGCTGTCATTAAGAAGAATAAAAAATACAACACGAAAGGATGTGTCAAGGTAATGCAAGAATTATCGTGATACATCCTTTTGTATTTGGATTGATTATTTTTCTTTCCCTGCTTGTCGGAAGTAATGGATGGAATGTATAATATTGTTAATGATTCAGAGATATTTATTTTGGAAACAGATTAATCAATTTGGAGGAATAAAATATGTTAGAAGTAGGAAAAAAAGCACCGGACTTTGAATTGCCGGATCAGAATGGAAAAATGCATAAATTAAGCGATTATGCAGGAAAAAAAGTGGTCCTATATTTTTATCCAAAGGATAATACACCAGGATGTACGAAGCAGGCATGTGGCTTTTCTGAGCGTTATCCACAGTTTACTGAGAAGGGAGCTGTTATTCTCGGAGTAAGCAAGGACTCTGTAGCGTCTCACAAGAGATTTGAAGAAAAATACGGACTGGCATTTACGCTATTAGCAGATCCGGAGCGTAAAGTTATTGAAGCATATGATGTCTGGAAAGAAAAGAAAAATTATGGAAAAGTATCTATGGGTGTAGTAAGAACTACATATCTTATTGATGAGCAGGGAATCATTATAAAGGCAAATGATAAAGTCAAGGCGGCAGATGATCCTGAAAATATGCTTAAGGAATTGGCATAATGAAGATTATTTTATCACCTGCAAAAAAGATGATTGTAGATACCGATAACTTAGCACCGGTTGAACTGCCTGTCTATATTGATAAGACAGAAGAAGTATTAAACTGGATGAAAAGCAAATCAAAAGAAGAACTGAAAGCTATCTGGAAATGTAATGACAAGATTGCAGAGCAGAACTTTAACAGATTGGAAAATATGGATCTTTATAACAGGCTTACTCCGGCTGTTTTAGCATATGAAGGGATTGCATTTCAATATATGGCACCATCTGTGTTTGAAAACCAGCAGTTTGAGTATTTGCAAAATCATTTAAGAATCTTGTCTGCGTTTTATGGCATTTTAAAACCAATGGATGGTGTG
This sequence comes from Roseburia sp. AF25-13LB, assembly GCF_003478915.1. Classification (NCBI taxonomy): domain Bacteria; kingdom Bacillati; phylum Bacillota; class Clostridia; order Lachnospirales; family Lachnospiraceae; genus Roseburia; species Roseburia sp. AF25-13LB. The sequence goes on along the minus strand of NZ_QUFO01000009.1, from coordinate 129,640 downwards.
ACTCCTTATCGTCTTGAAATGCAGGCAAAGGTTGGAATTGGAGATGCAAAAAATCTGTATGAGTACTGGGGAGAATTATTATACCGCTCAGTAATCGATGACAGTAGGATTATCATTAATCTTGCATCAAAAGAATACTCAAAATGTATAGAAAAGTATCTGACACCACAGGACAGATATATTACGATTGTATTTTGTGAGTTATCCGGAGATAAATTGGTAACAAAAGGTACCTATGCCAAGATGGCTCGTGGTGAAATGGTCAGATTCATAGCGGAAAATAATATTGAAAATCCGATGGAGATTCAGAAATTTGACAGACTCGGATATTCGTTTAGGTCTGATTTATCTTCAGATTCAGAATATGTATTTGAACGCAAAATAAAATAGTTATTCAGGTAAAAGATGCTCAGTTTGGCATCTTTTATAATAATGAGAATTATTACTATTTTTTTATTGACAACAGGATAATAGTGACATATAATCCTTATTAAGAACTAATCCTAATAAGGAGGACAAATGACAAGTAGGAGAAATACCATTCAAAAAGATCTTGTAAGAAATGCCGTATACGAAATGAGAAGACACGTTACGGCAAATGAAGTGTATGAATTTATAAAAGAAGCATATCCAACAATTGGAAAAGGAACTGTATATAGAAATCTTGATATATTGGTAGAGGAAGGTGCATTAAGAAAGGTTGAAGTTCCGGATGGACCGAACCGATTTGATTTTACATTGAAAAATCATTACCATGTAAGATGTATAAAGTGCGGTGAAATTTTTGATGTGGATATGGATCAAATACCGGATTTGCTGGAAAGAATTCATAACACTCATGGAATTGAATTTGTGGATTATGATATTTCATTTAAAGGCATTTGCCCGAAATGCAGGGAGAAAAAGTTGTAAAGAAAATGGAGGTAAAAGAGATGGCAGCAAACAAATATGCAGGAACACAGACAGAGAAGAATTTACAGGAGGCATTTGCAGGGGAATCACAGGCAAGAAATAAGTATACCTATTTTGCTTCTGTAGCGAAAAAGGAAGGTTACGAGCAGATGTCAGCATTGTTTTTAAAGACTGCAGATAATGAGAAAGAACATGCAAAGATGTGGTTCAAGGAATTAACAGGAATTGGTGATACAAAGGAAAACCTGGCGGCAGCGGCAGAAGGCGAAAATTATGAGTGGACAGATATGTATGAAGGCTTTGCTAAAACAGCTGAGGAAGAAGGATTCCCTGAGCTTGCAGCAAAATTCAGGGCAGTAGGTGAGATTGAGAAGCATCATGAGGAAAGATATCGTGCACTTCTTAAGAATATTGAAACTGCACAGGTATTTGAAAAGAGCGAAGTTAAGGTATGGGAATGCCGTAACTGCGGACATATTGTGGTAGGAACTAAGGCGCCTGAAGTATGTCCGGTATGTAATCATCCACAGAGCTATTTTGAAGTACATGAAGAGAATTATTAAGGAGATGAGATTATTACGAAGAAGAAAGTGATTAATTCAAAAAAAGCAGTAATGATAGGCTGTGGCTTTGTTGGTTCTGCATCGGTATTTGCTCTGATGCAGAGTGGCTTGTTTACAGAGATTGTCCTTATCGATGCAGATAAGAACAAGGCAGAAGGAGAAGCGATGGATATCAGTCATGGTATTCCATTTGCGAGTCCGATGAAAATATATGCCGGAGATTATGATGATGTGGCTGATGCTGCAATTGTTGTCATATCTGCCGGAGCGGGACAGAAACCGGGAGAGACAAGGCTTGATCTCGTAAATAAAAATGTAGCAATATTTAAGTCAATCATTCCTGAAATAGCAAAGAGAAATTTTGCAGGTATCATGCTTGTAGTTGCGAATCCGGTAGATATCCTGACTCAGGTAGCCATAAAGTTATCAGGACTTCCAGAAAACAGGGTTATTGGATCGGGTACTGTGTTAGATAGTGCCAGATTAAGATATAAGCTTGGTGAGCATTTATCTGTGGACAGCAGGAGTGTTCATGCATTTATAGTAGGTGAGCATGGAGACAGCGAAGTTGTAGCATGGTCATCAGCCAATGTATCTGGTGTTCCATTAAGTGAAATGTGTGAAATGCGTGGACATTACAAGCACAAGGAAAACACGGCAGAAATAGCTACAGCAGTCAAGAACAGTGCTTATGAGATTATAAACAAAAAGCACGCTACATATTATGGAATTGCAATGTCTGTAAAAAGAATCTGCGAAGTGATTATGAGAGATGAAAAATCAATACTTCCTGTATCACACATGATGCATGGAGTATATGATATTGACGGAGTATCGTTAAGTATGCCAGCTATTGTAGGTGCAGATGGTATTGAGTCTGATATACCTATTAATTTAAGTGGAGAGGAAGCGTTAAAGCTTAAGGAATCTGCAGATTCATTGAAAAAGATTATGGAGACAATTGAATTATAAATTTTACACATGGAAGGAGAAAAAGGCATGGAAGTAAGATATTATATTTGTAAGCATTGTGGAAACATTGTTGAAAAGGTAAAGGATAAGGGTGTACCTGTAATTTGTTGCGGAGAACCTATGCAGGAATTAAAAGCCGGAGTGACAGATGCTGCTGTCGAGAAGCATGTACCTGTATATACGATAGAAGGCAGTCATGTTCATGTCGTGGTCGGAGAGACAAAACATCCAATGCTTGAAGAGCATTTCATTGAGTGGATTACATTAAATACAAACCAGGGAATATACAGAAAACAGTTAAATCCAGGGCAGGAGCCGGTAGCAGATTTTTGTCTTTGCGATGGTGAACAGGTAGAAGAAGTATATGCATATTGTAACCTGCATGGATTATGGAAATGCTAAAAGCATTTATACATATTAAGGTTACAGAACAACACAAATATAACAGTAATATAGGCTGTGTATTAATATATTTACAAAGAGGAACAACGAATGAAATACGTATGTGATGTTTGCGGATGGGAATATGATGAGGAGAAAGGATATCCAGAAGGTGGTATTGCACCTGGTACAAAGTGGGAGGATATTCCGGAAGATTTTGAATGTCCGTTATGCTCTGTAGGAAAAGACCAGTTCTCAGAAGCATAAATGTATTATGATAGGATTATACCAATGAAAGAAGAACTAAGTATAGATATCATCGGACTTGCAGGAGCCTGTTCTTATGCTTTGGACTGTATAGAAGCAGAGTTGGTGAATATCAAAAACAAACATGGAAAAAGAGTGGCTTATATAAGTATATGCATGGCTGAATATTGGAAAATTCAAGGTGATGAATTACAAGATTTAGCCATGTGTGCTTTACTGCATGATAATGCTTTGACACAATATATTTCGGAAGAACTGAAAAAGGATTCCGTTATTCATTGTAAAAAAGATTTATCCGAGAAAAAGACAAATCTTCATTGTATTTATGGTGAAAAAAATATTACTAAAATTCCATTTAAAACAGATGTGTCAAATGTGATTTTGTATCATCATGAACATGCCGATGGAACTGGTCCTTTTCAAAAAAAGTGGAATGAAATTCCATTGTTTGCAAGGATTATTCATCTTGCAGATACCATTGATATTATAGGAAATAACACGGGATCTGGAAATAACAGTTGGAATTTTATATGTCAGTACCTTTTAAAAAATAGGGATGGATTATTCGATTCAGAATGTGTGAATGCCTTTTTTCATGCATTCACACATTCTGAATCATTTATATGTTTAAGTGATAATTCTTTTGAAATGAAGCTATGGGAGATTATCCCAAGACAAAAACGGGTTTTTGATTGGAAAACGTGTAAAAATGTCGCAGATTTTTTTGCAAAGATTGTAGATTATAAATCTTCTTTTACAAGCAGACATTCTATAGGAGTGGCTGAAAAAGCAGCTTTTTTTGCTCAATATATCGGATATGATTCTATTAATGTGCAAAAAATTTATCTGGCTGGTGCACTGCATGATATTGGGAAGATGGCAGTAGGCAATGAAATTTTGGAAAAACCGGATAAGCTTACGGATGATGAATTTTCAAAAATGAAGAATCATGCTGGCTATACATACCTTATATTATCAGAGGTTAATGATTTTGAAGAAATACGAGACTGGGCAGCTTTCCATCATGAAAAATTAAATGGAAAAGGGTATCCTTTTGGAAAAACCGCAGCTGAATTAAATGAGCCGGAACGTATTATGGCATGTATTGATATTTATCAGGCATTAACCGAGGACAGACCATATAAGAAAGGTTTATCGCACGAAAAAACGTGTGAGATGCTCGATGACATGGCACAGAAAGGTTTTGTTGATTCTGATATTTCCAAGAAAATTAGGGAATGTTTTGGTGGAATCTATTAATTATAAGAAGATATTTACACAGAAAGTTCAACATCAGGAATTTATACATAAACTTGATGAATTTATGGAATATCACAATGATGAGGTAGAAGATCAAGATGAACAGATTATGGGAATTTTAAAATATCTCACAGAGTGGTTAGTTAATCACATTCTGTATGTCGATGGTCAAATTCCAAAAGGCTGATATAGTAAGAAAGGCTGTTATTTTTTAGAGAGTAGCAGCTTTTTTTATTTTGAATATAAAATATGACATATACACTTGACAATATGCATACGTAGAAGAAACGCATCAAGTGCTTGCTAAGCGAAACTTTGTGCTGGCAGTAAGAGGAGGTATCTTTGGTGATAAACCAACTGCTTACTATGACTTTGGAGAGTGGAAAGCGACAAGATAGCTGTTTATTGGATGAAATAGGACATTTCTTCCCAAAAACAGTATGTTTATGGTATACTAGCTATTAGTAATGCGATTTCAACCGATATTACATATTATGATGAGAAATTAATACAAAGGACTATTCTTTCACAGCTTATGATGCAGGTGCAGGGCAGTGCTGCCCGGGTAAATGGTGAAGGTACCTATACGGACAGCAGAGACCATGGTAAACAGTTTTCAGTGGGCAGATTAGGTAACTTTGACAAGAGCGAGGAAACGAAAATGACGGAAAGTAAGATACTTCTGGTATTAGATAAAAAAGATTATAAGGATGGCATGCCGGTATTTGAAAGAAAGTGCGTCCGGGCAATCATAAAAAAGAATGGAAAAATTGCAGTCCAGCGCGGCAGGGCTGGGGACTGCAAAATATTAGGCGGCGGCATGAATGGTGAGGAAGATTTTGAAACGGCACTTTCCAGAGAAGTATTAGAAGAGGGCGGATTGATATTATGCCCGGGAAGTATGCAGCTGTTGGGCGAGATAGAAGAAAAACGCCGTGATTTATTTGAAACAGATAAAATATATCACTGTCACACCTATTTCTTTGCCTGCACAGTTGAGGAGAGAACAACAGAACCGCATATGACAGAAAGCGAGAAGGCAAAAGGCTATCATCTGGAATGGATGACACCGGAAGAGATTGTAAAAGCAAATGAGCCATTTTCGAAGGAACCGTGGATATATCGCGATACTGCATTTGTCAAAATGATGATGGAGGGAAATTTATGAACACAGGATATGAGGGAATCCTGCAATTTCGGGGAAAGTGGAGAGATTATCAGGAAAGAGTACTCTTACATGCACAGCAGTATTTGAAGGATGGAAAGATACATATTGTGGCAGCGCCGGGTTCCGGCAAGACTACACTTGGAATAGAACTGATTCGGAGGCTGGGAGCACCCTGCCTTATTTTTTCACCCAGCATTACCATCCGCCAGCAATGGCTGATGCGTATACATGAGGGCTTCTTAACCGAAGAGGCAGATCCGCAGGAAATATTATCCAATAATTTGAAACAGATGAAACAGATGACTGCAACGACTTATCAGGCATTGTACAGTGCCATGAAGCGGGAGCAGGGCACACTGGAAGAGGACAGCGGGGAAGCGGCAGAGGAAGATGCAGCAGCCAGTGAAGCGGTGGATGGAGTAGATGCGGCAGACAGTAAAGTGGCAGCCGGCGGAGTGACAGAAGAAGCAGATGGAGAGAAGGAAACGGAGCAGGTTGACTACCGAGATTTCGATATTTTTAAGGCAGTAAAGGAAGCCGGTATTACAACAATTTGTCTGGATGAGGCGCATCACCTTCGTAGTGAGTGGTGGAAGGCACTGGAGACTTTCTTAGATAAGCTGCCGGATGTGAAAATCATTGCATTGACAGCAACACCGCCTTATGACAGTACACCGGCACAGTGGAAGCGTTATATCGATATGTGCGGACCGATTGATGAAGAAATCTTTACACCGGAACTGGTAAGAGAAGGAAGTCTCTGCCCGCATCAGGACTATGTTTATTTTAACTGGCCGACAAGAGAAGAGGAAGCATATGTCAGGGAACATCAGAAGCGGATGCAGATGCAGGTGCAGAAAATGATGGCAGATGAGACTTTGCGAAGAATCGTATCTTCCCATCAGGGGCTTATGCATCCGGAAGAATACAGTGAGCGGTTCTTAGATAAACCGGAGTATTTTACAGCACTGCTGGTATACTGCCAGGCAAAAGGGATTCCATTTTCAGGTTATTTAAGGAAGCTCATCGGAACAAAGGGAAAGCTGCCGGGAATGGATGCACACTGGATGGAAGTGTTACTGCAGGGTGTTCTTTATGAGGACAGAGAGTCCTATACCATGATGGAAGCAGAGCGGGAAAGCCTGCTGCAGGAATTAAAAGAGGCAGGAGCCATCTACCGGAACAAGGTTGCGCTGCGGGACAATGAAGCCATTAAAAAGGTACTTATGAAAAGCCAGGGAAAGATGGAGAGCATCCATACCATTGTGCAGGCTGAGTATGAGGCACTGGAAAATGATTTACGCCTTCTGGTTCTCTGCGATTATATTAAGAAAGACAAATTGCCGGAGATTGGAAGTAAAGATACACTGGTTACAGAGCTTGGTGCAGTGCCGATTTTTGAATATTTAAGGCGGCAGAACATGACTGGAATCCGGCTGGGTGTACTGAGCGGAACAGTGATAATCGTTCCAATGGCAGTGGAAGCAAAACTGCCGGAATTGCTGGCACAGTATGGCTGCAGCGGAACGTTAAATCCACTGGGAGATATCGGATACGGACAGCTTATGATAAAAGGAAAGAGTACCCACACCGTAGCTGTTGTGACGGAGTTATTCCGCCAGGGAGAGATTCATACACTGATTGGAACCAAGTCATTGCTGGGAGAAGGCTGGGATGCACCGTGCATCAATTCCCTGATACTGGCAACTTATGTAGGGTCTTTTATGCTGAGTAACCAGATGCGTGGAAGAGCAATCCGTACCGATAGAGAGCAGCCGGATAAGACCGGAAACATCTGGCACCTTGCCTGTATTTTTCCAAAAGAGCGGGGACAGCAGAGTAATACCGATGCAGAGGGCGATTATGAAATGCTGGAACGCCGGTTTGAATCATTTTTAGGAGTATCCTGCAGGGAAGATGTAATCGAAAGCGGAATCGGTCGGCTGGACATTCCAAAGATAACATCAAAATATGAGGTAGATAAAGCAAACCGCATGATGCTTGAGCGTGCAAAGGACAGAAATGCATTGAGGCTGCGATGGAACCAGTCCTTACAGGAAGTGCGAAATCAGATGGAAATAGAACAGATAGATGAAATTGCAGCAAAAGAAATAGAAACCGGATATATCTTTATTAATGCGGTCTGCATAGAAATCATACAGGTAATACTTGCAATGCTCTTAATGAGTGGAAGAATGATGGCACAGAAGCTTGGTAATCATCCGGCTTTCCTGTTACTTGGAATTGCGCTGTTAGCCGCATTTGCCGGAATTGTCTATCAGGGGATACGTCTGTTTAAATTCAGCACCCCGGCAAGACGGATGAAACAGCTTAGCGAAGCAATGCTAGATGCATTGAGGGAATGCGGGGAATTAGAGGATGGTGCCCATTGCAGGACAGAAGTAGAATCCTTTAACGGACTTGTGGTAGGTACCTGGCTTAAAGGTGGAACCACCAGAGATAAGACAACCTATTCTGCCTGCATGGAAGAATTGTGGGGTGTTATTGATAATCCAAGATATCTTCTTATCCGGGAAAAAATCTTTGGCACATCAAGAGAGTGTTACAGTGTCCCGGAAATATTCGGAAGACAAAAGGAACGTGCCCTGATTTTTGAAAAACATATGAAAAGGGCTCTTGGACCATACCATGTGGTATATACAAGAACCCCGGAAGGACGAAAATTATTATTAAAAGAGCGGACACGCTCCTTTGTAAATCAAAACCAGAGCCTTTTGCAGGGAAAGAAAATTGCAAAAGGATATTAAGAATAATAAGAATTTTCAATTTTCGGATACTTTTTATTTACTCCAAAGAAAAAGAGGAACAGTCCTGCAACCAGTAATCCTGTACCAACGAAGAACCACAGGAAGAAGAACGGAACGGTATCTGCTTTATACATAAACCAGTCCGGAGAGAAGGTTCCCCAGATGTTAAAGAGGATATGGAAAAGCATGGAAGGATAAATGCTGCGGCTTTTCTCGCAGATAAATCCAAGAACAATTCCTACCACAAAGGCATAAACACCCTGAATCATATTCATATGGAACACACCAAAGAGCAGTGCCTGCAAGAGGTTAGCAACCCAGAAAGGCATTGCTCTTTTTGCATATTTCAAAGTCAGTCCACGGAAAATCAGTTCTTCACAGACAGGTCCAATCAGAACGGAATAGAGAACCAGAATCAGGGAAGGCTCATCCAGTCCCACCGATTCTACCAGGTTACTGTAATATTCCAGCCAGTGCGGGTTAATGGCTGCAGTAAAAGATACAATGTAATTGGTAATATACTGTAATCCTACTGCAGTAATAAGAATGCCGAAGATAACCGGAATATTAAATGGTTTCCGTACATTTTCCGGTTCTGTCTGCCGGAACTTTTTATAATACCAGTAGGCAAATATCACAAGGGCAACAGTACCGTAGGCTGCACTGACACCGGCATTAAAATTGGCGGTGGAAATAATATTTAAAAATGCATCCATACAGTCATCGATAGAAGTTGCCCCTTTGGTATAAAAACCACCCAGCAGGGCAAGCCCTACTGCCGGAATGGAGATAAGCTGCTGCAGGCCAAATGCCAGCAGAGCCGGAAGAAAACAGAACATAATTCTGCCAAATCGCTTCATGAAAAAACCTCCTCAAGTATCATCACTTTTCTTGGCACATTATAACAATTATGAAGCGAATATGCAAACTACTGAGGTACTGCCTGTTTAAAAATACATGGAAAAATGTATTTTTAAATGCAGATAAATACTCTCCGGGTACTTGTGAAATAGGCGGAATCATGCTATACTAGGCGTTATGTTGATATATTTTATGATGTTGTATGAAATATAAATTCACATAATTATAATCAGAGGAGGAATAAATATGAAGAACATGAAGAAATTTGCAGCACTTTTATTAACTGCAGCAATGACAGTAGCAATGGTAGGATGTGGCTCATCTGTAGCTGCAAACACAGTAAATTCCAAGGATGACCTTCCGGGAAAGAAAATCGGTGTTCAGCTTGGAACAACCGGAGATGCCGATGCAACAGCATATGAGGACGAAGGAAGCACCGTAGAGCGTTACAACAAAGGTTCTGATGCAATTCAGGCATTAAAGACCGGTAAAATTGATTGTGTAATCATCGACAAGCAGCCTGCAGAGGCATTTGTTGAGAAGAATGATGACTTGAAAATTTTAGATGATACCTTTGACGCAGAGGAATATGCAATCTGTATCGCAAAAGATAACACAGATTTAACAGACAAATTCAACAAAGCAATCGAAGAGTTAAAAGCAGATGGAACAATCGATACTATCATCAGCAACTATATTGGTGATGAAACAGGAGAGCATCCATATGAGACTCCGGAGGGAACAGAATATCCAAACGGAAAACTTACCATGGCAACCAATGCGCAGTTTGAGCCATACGAATATTATGATGGTGACAACGTAGTTGGTATCGATGCAGATATCGCAAAAGCAATCTGTGACAAGCTTGGTTATGATTTAGAGATTGAAGATATGGAATTTGATGCAATCATCGCAGCAGTATCTTCCGGTAAAGCAGATTTTGGTGCAGCAGGAATGACTGTAACAGAAGACCGTCTTAAGAACATTGACTTTACAGATACTTATGCAACAGCAAGCCAGGTTATTGTAGTAAGAAATAAATAATCGGTATAGGAGGAAAGACCTTGAGCGATTTTTTAAGCAGCTTTCAACAGGATTTTATAGAGAAAGACAGATATCTTTATCTGTTACGTGGTCTTGGCAATACACTGCTTATTGCAGTGCTTGCAGTACTTCTGGGTATTGTGGTTGGATTTTTAGTCGCAATTATCCGTTCCACCCATGATAAACATGGTGGATTAAATGTTTTGAATTTTATATGTAAAGTGTATCTTACCATATGGCGTGGAACCCCTACGATGGTACAGCTTTTGATTATGTACTATATTATTCTGGTTGCACTCGATAATAAGATTGCAGTGGCTGTAATCGCTTTTGGTTTGAATTCGGCTGCCTATGTGGCAGAGATTGTACGTTCCGGAATCATGTCTGTAGACGAAGGACAGTTTGAAGCTGGACGAAGCCTCGGACTGAATTATTCGCAGACCATGCGTCTGATTATTCTGCCACAGGCATTTAAGAATGTACTTCCGGCACTGGCAAATGAGTTTATTACCTTACTGAAAGAGACTTCCATCAGTGGATATATTGCAATCCCGGATTTGACAAAGGGTGGCGATATCATCCGTAGCCAGACCTATGACCCGTTCTTACCATTGTTCGGTGTTGCAATTATCTACCTGATAATCGTTATGATTTTAACGGCTGGTGTACATAAACTGGAAACGAGGTTGAGAACAAATGAGCGATAAGAAGGTATTGATTGAAGTAAAGGATTTGTGTAAATCCTTTGGAAATGTAAATGTATTAAATGGTATCTCCACAGAAATCGCCCAGGGAGAGGTAGTAGCCATCATCGGACCATCCGGTTGTGGTAAATCTACATTCTTACGTTCCTTAAATCTTTTAGAGGAGCCGACTTCCGGTGTGATTACTTTTGAAGGAACAGATATCACGGATAAATCCGTAGACATCAACAAGATGCGTCAGAAGATTGGAATGGTATTCCAGCAGTTCAATCTGTTTCCAAATTATACCGTAAAAGGAAATATCATGCTGGCACCGGTTCAGACCGGACTTATGAATAAGGAAGAGGCATCTAAGCGTGCGGACGAGCTTTTGATGAGAGTCGGACTGTCTGATAAAGCAGATACCTATCCGGCAATGCTTTCCGGTGGACAGAAACAGCGTATTGCAATTGCAAGAGCACTGGCAATGAATCCGGATGTCATGTTATTTGACGAGCCGACTTCCGCACTGGATCCGGAAATGGTAGGAGAAGTCTTAGAGATTATGAAAGAACTGGCACAGGATGGCATGACCATGGTAGTAGTAACACACGAGATGGGATTTGCAAGAGAAGTGGCAAGCCGTGTCATGTTTATCAATGAAGGACAGATTCAGGAAGAGAATACACCGGCAGAATTCTTTGCCAATCCACAGAATCCGCGTCTTTGCGACTTCCTTTCCAAAGTATTGTAGGAAAAGAACAGATAAAACGGAAAAAATAGTTGATAAAAAGTTTTCATAAGCTATTGCAATCAGAAAAGAAATAGTCTATGATAAAACCGTTATATGACTGACGGATAAGTGGAAAAACCACATGAAGTATAACGAAAACGAGCCGACCGTCTGGGCGATGAACCTGGAGGACCGGCTCGTTTTTTTTTGTATGTTATTTTGAACACCAAAAGATATTGACAAAAAAATGACAGTCAGTATATACTAACTACAGTTAAACAAGACTAATTCAAACCAATGAATAAAAAGTCTGTTGACAGTAAATTTAGTAACCATTCAGTGTTCATACTGAATACATTTTTTTAGGAGGATATCGCAATGATAGAAATGAAAGAGTGGGATGGATTCGAAGGACGTCTCTGGAAAGAAGAAATCAATGTTCGTCAGTTCATTCAGGACAACTACACTCCATATGATGGAGATGAGAGCTTTTTAGCTGAGCCGACAGATGCAACCAACAAGCTGTGGGATGCACTTCAGAAATTACAGAAAGAAGAGCGTGCCAAGGGTGGCGTTCTTGATATGGAGACAGAGGTTGTAACCGGAATTACAGCATATGGTCCGGGATATATCGATGAAAGCTTAAAAGATTTAGAGCAGGTAGTTGGTCTTCAGACTGACAAACCATTAAAGAGAGCATTCATGCCATATGGTGGAATCAAGATGGCTGTTCAGGCTTGTGAGACCTACGGCTATGAGGTAAATGATAAATTAAAAGAAATTTTCACCAAATATCATAAGACACACAATACAGCAGTATTTGACGCTTATACACCGGAAATGATGAAGGTCCGTCATGCTAAGATTTTAACAGGTCTTCCGGATACCTACGGTCGTGGACGTATTGTAGGTGATTACCGCCGTGTGGCATTATACGGACTGGATTACTTAATCGCTGAGAAGAAGAAAGACAAAGCAAACTGCGGATGCGGACAGATGACAGATGATGTCATCCGTTTAAGAGAAGAAATCGCAGAGCAGATTAAATGTCTGGAAGATATGAAGAAACTGGCTGAGATTTACGGATATGACATTTCAAGACCTGCAACCAATGCAAAAGAGGCTGTCCAGTGGTTATACTTCGGATACCTTGCAGCAATCAAGACACAGAACGGTGCAGCAATGTCAGTAGGACGTGTTTCTACTTTCCTTGATATTTATATTAAGAGAGATATGGATAAGGGAATCCTTACCGAGCAGCAGGCTCAGGAGCTGATTGACCATTTCACAATGAAACTTCGTATGGTAAAATTCGCACGTATTCCTTCTTACAACCAGTTATTCTCCGGTGACCCTGTATGGGCAACCCTTGATGTAGCAGGAACAGGTGTAGACGGACGTTCCATGGTAACCAGGACAGACTTCCGTTTCCTTCATACTTTAGAGAATATGGGACCGGCACCAGAACCAAACCTTACTGTATTCTATTCATCCAGACTGCCACAGACCTTCCGTGATTATGCAGCACGTATCTCGATTGAAACAAGCTCAATCCAGTATGAGAATGATGATGCAATGAAACCGGTATGGGGCGATGATTATGCAATCTGCTGCTGTGTATCTGCTACACAGACAGGTAAAGAGATGCAGTTCTTCGGCGCTCGTGCAAACCTTGCAAAATGTCTGCTTTACGCAATCAATGGTGGTGTTGATGAGAAATCAGGCGAGCAGGTAGGACCAAATTACGCACCAATTACAGCTGAATATCTTGACTATGATGAAGTAATGGCAAAATATGACAAGATGATGGACTGGTTAGTAGACATCTATGTAAATACACTGAACCTGATTCAGTATATGCATGATAAATATTACTATGAAGCAGCAGAGCTTTCTCTGATGGATACCGACTTAAAGAGAACCTTTGCAACCGGTATTGCAGGATTTTCACATGTTATCGATTCTCTTTCTGCAATCAAATATGCAAAAGTAAAAGTCGTACGTGATGAGAACGGACTTGCAAAAGACTTCGAAATCGAAGGAGACTTCCCGAAGTACGGAAATGATGATGACCGTGCAGATGAAATCGGAGTATGGCTGCTTAAGACTTTCATGGATAAATTAAAGAAACATCATACTTATCGTGATTCTGAGCCTACAACTTCTATCCTTACCATTACTTCTAACGTAGTATATGGTAAAGCAACCGGAGCTATGCCGGATGGACGTAAAGCCGGCGAACCACTTTCACCGGGAGCTAACCCATCTTACGGTGCAGAGCAGAACGGACTTTTAGCTTCCTTAAACTCTCTGACCAAGCTTCCATATGAGTGGGCATTAGATGGTATTTCCAATACACAGACCATCAATCCTGGCGCACTTGGAAACAACGAGCAGGAAAGAATCGATAACCTTGTAAATGTAATGGACGGATACTTTGATCAGGGTGCACATCATCTGAATGTTAATGTATTTGGCAAAGAAAAGCTTATTGATGCAATGGAGCATCCGGAGAAAGAAGAGTATGCAAACTTCACAATCCGTGTATCCGGCTATGCAGTTAAGTTCATCGACCTGACAAAAGAGCAGCAGCTTGATGTTATTGCCCGTACCTGTCATGAGCGTATGTAATTTAAGACAGTAACCGAACTGCGGGGAGCATACGATTTTTCCGCGATTCAGGTAAAGCAGAATGTGCAGGCTTAATGAAAAAAGCCTGCACATTTTTATCGTAGGTTGTTAAGCAGCCGTAAGTATTTTGGTGTATAGGAGGCAACATGAGTGAAATAAAAGGACGTATCCATTCCGTAGAGAGCTTTGGTTCAGCAGACGGGCCGGGCGTAAGATATATTGTATTTTTAAAAGGCTGTAACATGAGATGTCAGTACTGCCATAACCCGGATACCTGGGCAAAAGATGGCGGAGAGCTGATGACACCGGAAGAAGTGTTAAAAAAGGCGCTTCGCTATAAAACATATTGGAAAGAAAAGGGCGGAATCACCGTAAGTGGTGGAGAGGCTCTTTTACAGATAGATTTCGTAACAGAACTGTTCCGGCTGGCAAAAGAAAAAGGGGTAAATACCTGTCTCGATACCTCTGGCAATCCATTTTCCATGGAAGAACCGTTTAAAAGTAAATTTGATGAGCTGATGAAATATACAGACCTTTTTATGCTGGACATTAAGCATATGGATGATACAGCACACCGGAAACTCACCGGACAGACCAATCAGAATATTCTGGAAATGGCAGCTTATTTATCAGACCATGGCAAAGCAATGTGGATCCGCCATGTGCTGGTGCCGGGTATTACAACAGAAGAGGATGAGCTTCACCGCTTAAGAAGTTTTCTTGATACCCTTAAGACAGTAGAGCGGGTGGAAGTGCTGCCATATCATACCTTAGGCGTCTTTAAATGGAAGGAACTTGGAATTCCATATCAGTTAGAAGGCGTAGACCCGCCTACAAAGGAGCAGATAGACCGGGCAAAAGAGATTCTTGGGGCACTGTAAAATAGATAAGCAGCATTACAGGAAAATAAAAAAGTAATGCTGCTTTTTAGATTCTGACGATAATGCGGGTAAGGTATTCACTTCGTTTATCCGTCATGGTAGCGTTAATCAATTCTTCTTCATAGAATCTGCCATCGGATGAAGTAATCTGGTGCTGCTTCATGTAGCTGCGCAGCCTGTCATAAGCGAGTGAAATATCATCCCAGTCTCCCAGGTGATAGGCAGCGAGACATTTAGAAGCCGGAAGAATCCGGTAAGGCATTTTCTTGGGAGGGGTCTGCATGGCAAGGCATACCTCGTGATAAAGATTGTGGGCACCCCGGGCAAGGTCACGCTCCATCTGGATATAAAGCACTGTAAAACCGGTAGTTTCCTTGCTTTCATAATAGGAGTTCAGAAGCTCACTGACTTTTACGGAGATGGTCTTATCATCGGAAGAACTGACAGGGTGTGCTGCAATATAAAATCCTGGCAGAGAGACTTCTTCAATGATATCCGGATTTGTAGTCAGGCTGGTTTTAATTCGTTTCTGCTGTCTTTGAATCCACTTCTGCTTTTCTTTTAATGCACGAATCTGCTGTTCGATGACAGCGTTTTCTTTCGTAAGAAGTGTGGCATAATTTTCCGGGCTTCGGTGTTCCATGTATTCTTTAATTTCCGACAGAGGCATGCCAAGTTCCCGCAGCGTGATAATGGCATCTAACACATCCATCTGGCGGACGGTGTAGTAGCGGTAGTCATTGTCCCCTCTTGCTTCGGGTGAAAAAATGCCAAGCTGGTCGTAGTGAAACAGTGTATTCTTTGTAGTGCCCATCATCCGGGCAACTTCTCCGGTGGTCAGATATTCATTTCTACTCATTAAAAAAATCTCCTTGACTATATGGTTACCATATAGTTTATGATAGCAAATAGTGATTCATAAGACAAGGAGGTTATCATGTCGAATTCATTAAATCAGAACTTTAAAACATTATCCTTATTGAAATTTGCATTGCCATCTATGATTATGATGGTATTTATGTCATTGTATACAATCATAGATGGAATCTTTGTGTCAAGACTGGTAGGAGAAAGCGCTCTTTCTGCAGTCAATATTGTATGGCCGGTTATTTGTATTCTCATTGCAATCGGCGTTATGTTAGCAACCGGTGGAAGTGCAGTGGTAGCAAGAAAAATGGGTGAGGGAGATGAAAAGGGAGCATGTGAGAACTTTACTTTTCTTGCAGTGGTAGGAGTTGCTGTAAGTCTGGTGCTGCTGGTTATTGTATTACTTTTTCATAAACCGATTGTATATGCATTAGGAGCAGACGACTCTTTATTCGAAAATGGGAAAACATATCTTATTGATATGATGTATTTTGGACCGTGCTGTATTTTGCAGAGTTTATTTCAGTGCTTCTTTGTGACTGCAGGAAAACCTGCATATGGACTCGGACTGATTACTGCCGGAGGTGTAGCCAATGCAATCTTAGATTATGTCTTTATGGGGCCAATGCAGCTTGGCATTGCCGGAGCAGCTATTGCAACAGGCATCGGACAGATGATTCCTGCGGTAGTGGGAGTCATCTATTTCCTGGTGAAAAGAAAAGGACTTCATTTTACCCGCTTCCATTGGGATGGAAAAGCATTGTGGCAGTCCTGCACCAACGGTTCTTCCGAGATGGTAACGAACCTTTCCAATGCAGTAATTACATACCTTTTTAATATTATTCTGATGCGTATGGTTGGAGCAGACGGGGTAGCTGCAATTACCATTATTTTATACGGACAGTTTTTATTCAATGCGCTGTATCTTGGATTTTCCATGGGTGTGGCACCGGTTATCAGCTTCCAGTACGGAGCAAAGAACAGTGAAAAATTAAGTAACGTTTACCATATCAGTAACCGGTTTGTAAAAATATCCTCTGGCTTTATGGCGGTGGCATCGATTCTTCTGGCGAAGCCGATTACATCAGTATTTGTCTCAGAAAGCAGTCATACCTTTGCAATGACAGTTACGGGATTTGCATTGTTTGGCATCAACTATCTTTTCAGCGGCTATAACGTATTTACCTCTTCGCTGTTCACGGCACTTTCTGATGGAAAAACATCTGCACTGGTATCCTTCAGCAGAACCTTTGTCTGTATTCTGGCCTCTTTACTGATTCTGCCGCAAATTATCGGATTAAAGGGAGTCTGGCTGGCAGTTCCGGTGGCAGAATTTGTGACATCAGGACTTTCTTTTTACTGTCAGAGAAGAAATTTATCGAAATACGGAATTTAAGAAACTTTTTTTTCATCTGGAACGTCTAATCTATAAAGAGTATAATGAATGGTAAAGAATGAATGGATAATACCATTTTAAGATAGTAAAGAGAGGATACGAAAGATGGTTTTTAGCAGCATAGCATTTATCATGTATTTTATGCCGGTATTTTTTCTGGTTTATTATATCCTGCCGGCTTCTTATAAGAATGCCTGGCTTTTCCTTGCCAGCCTTGGTTTTTATTACTATGGTGTCAGGGGAAATCCGGGTTATCTTTTACTTATGATTATGTCTGTGGTGGTCAATTTCGTGGCTGGAAAATTGATTGCGGCACAGAAGACGAAGCGGGCGAGGAAAGCCTGGCTTGTGGTTGGAATCGTCTATGATTTAGGATGGCTCATTCTGTTTAAATATCTGGGCTTTCTTATAGAGAATCTGAATGCCCTTTTTGGTGCAATGCACGTTAAGGTACAACTGGAAACATGGAATCTGATTCTGCCAATTGGAATCAGCTTTTATACGTTCCAGATTATTTCCTATCTGGTGGACGTGTACCGGAGGGAAACAAAAGCGGAAAAATCGTTGATTTCTCTGGGAACGTATCTATGCATGTTCCCGCAGTTAATTGCAGGACCGATTGTCAATTACCATCTGATTCAGGAGCAGCTTCATAAGAGAAAACATTCCATGGTAAAGGTGGAATCCGGACTTAAGGTATTTGCACTGGGACTTGCTTATAAAGTATTGCTGGCAAACCGGGTGGGACATCTTTGGACAGAGGTGACAGCAATCGGTTATGAGAGCATTTCCACACCGCTGGCATGGATGAGCATTGTGGCATACAGCCTGCAGTTATATTTTGACTTCTATGGGTATTCCCTGATGGCAATCGGACTGGGGCGGATGATGGGCTTTGACTTTCCACAGAACTTTAACAATCCGTATATGGCAGTGTCCATGACGGATTTCTGGCGCCGCTGGCATATGACACTGGGTGGCTGGTTCCGGGAATATGTATACATTCCGCTGGGCGGCAACCGCGGTGGTTTTGCAAAGACCGTCCGCAATATGTTTGTGGTATGGCTTCTGACAGGGCTCTGGCATGGCGCAAGCTGGAACTTTGTACTGTGGGGACTTTTGCTTTTTGTCTTATTATTCGTGGAAAAAGCCGGACTTGGAAAAGTGCTGGAGCGGCATAAGGCGCTTGGCCATATTTATATGATACTCTGGATACCACTTTCCTGGCTGGTCTTTGTGATTACGGATTTAAGCCAGCTTGGCATTTATTTACAGAAATTATTCCCATTCTTTGGCAGTACCGGAACGGTATTGTTTCAGGGAGATTATCTGAAATATGGTAAGACCTATGGCATTTATCTGGTGCTTGGTATCCTGTTTGCAACAGGTGTTCAGGAGAAGCTCCTTAAGAAGAATAAGAACCGCCTCTGGGTGATTTTACTGCTGCTGGCATTATTCTGGGCGAGCGTATATTGTATGTATCTTGGAATGGATGATCCATTCTTATACTTCAGATTCTAGTGAGGAAATACGATGAAAAAATATAAATTTACTATACTTTTACTGCTGACATTTGTGATTGCATTCCCGGTGATTACCGTAAAGCTTGTAACTGCGGAGCAGGAGAAGAAGGCAAGGCAGGAAGAACTGGCACAGGTGACAGACACAGAAAAAGAGCCGGCGGAAGCAGTTGCCGGAACGGAAGAAAACAGCACAGATAAAGCCGGTACAGGACAAGAAGATATTGATAGTACAGAAAATACAGAAGATAAAACAGGTACCAAGGATAATGAAACGGTGGCAGATACGGAGCAGGAGGGAACCTTTACAACAGAGGATATCAGCTATTTTTCCGATGCTTTATTTATTGGAGATTCCAGAACAGTAGGATTATCGGAGTATGCAGACCTTGGGGATGCGGATGTATTTGCAACGATTGGCTTAAGTTCCTTTAAGCTGTTTGAAACAGAGGTGGATATGCCGGGCTATGGAAAAGAAACTTTGGATGAAGTGTTAAGCCGGAAAAATTACGGAAAGATTTATCTGATGCTAGGTATCAATGAACTGGGATATCCACATGCAAGCATAGAAAAGCAATATCGTGAAGTGGTAGAGAAAATACGGGAAATGCAGCCGGATGCCATTTTATTCTTAGAGGCGAGTCTTCATGTTTCCAAGGCAAAATCCGATTCGGACAGCCTTTATAACAATGCCAATATTGACTGGCTCAATGACGTGGTGGAGTCCTTATGTGACCAGAAGCAGACCTATTATATTGATGTGAATGAAATCTTTGATGATGGGGCAGGAAACCTCGATGCCCAGTATACCAGTGATGATGCCCATCCTCTAGGAAAATATTATGCCCAGTGGGCAGAATGGATTCTGACGAAAGCTATTGTAAAGGAAAAATAAGACCAAAACTCTTAGGAAAACGCAGTGGAAAACCGATGTATTATTTATAAAAGTGTATACAACAGTGAAAGAAATATCCGATAACCGGATAAGCGTTGCAGAAAGGCAAGGGAAGCGTATATGAATGGAATCAATACCAGTTTTGGGACACAGAGCTTATATCAGAATGACGGGACACAGGGAAGTGCAAAGTCAGATGATAAGAAGCAGGATAATAAGAATGACAGCAATGTAATAAAAGGTGCCGGTCTTAATCTGAATCAGACAGATCTGATTGGACAGAAGATGGCAAATGCCCAGAAAGAAGCATTAAAGAAGATTATGGATACATTTTCCGGTGAGCACGCAGTGGATGAAGAGATGGACGAGCGGCGTGCCCACATTAAGGAAATTGACAGCGAGATAAAAGATTATCAGAGTGAAATCCGCGACTTACAGAATAAGGAAGCTGAATTAAAGGGACGTTACCAGGTAGCGGATGGCAGCCAGGAAGAGGCAGACCTTGACCTTTTAAAGAAAGCCAGTACAGCAGAAGGAAGAAGCATGCTTTCCAAAGAAGAATTAGAGCATGTCTCAGAATTACAGAAAGGCGGAATGACAGACTATCAGAAAGAGTCCATGGACTACTATAAAATGGAGTCAGAATACAGAAGCAAGATAAAAGACCTTGGAAAGGAAAGAGCCGAGGATAACGGATACCTCCGGGCAGTACATACGGAACGGTTAAAGCATCATGATATGATAGACAGCCAGAAGGAAGCGGAAGAAATATTAGACAATGCATCCGATGAAGCAACATTAGGACTGATTGGGGAAGCAGTAGACCACATCGATGAGACCATCAAAGAAAATGAGAAAGATACGGATAAGAAGGATGCAGACAAGAAAGAGGATAAGAAGACTGATACAAAATTAGACAAGGAGACCCAGAGCAGCCTTTTAAAGAGTGAAGCAGAGAAAAAGGTTGCGGAGCATAAACTTGCCGAGGACGATATCAAAGGACTTGTCTATGATGAGCAGTTATAAACAAAATGGACAATTTGTGCTGTCAGATATACAAATTGTCGAAAAAGTATAACTTGACCATACAAAAAAAATCTATTGTATATGTCAAAAAAACGCATTGTTTCTTATACTAATAAATGTTAAAATACATAGAAGAAAAAAGAGGGAGGAAGTTAGCATGGCTTCATTCGTTGAAAACACACAGCACAAAGTAGAAAGAAAAGCTTTTGAGATAATGACCAATAGCATCGTAGGTAAGTTGACTAAGACAGATGATATCGCGAAAAGACAGGAAACATTCCTTGAACTTATTGATAAGGCAGAGACTTTCTGGGGAAATGGCGCAGACAAGGCAACATTGGATAAGGTCAGAGAGTATGTAAAGAATCCGGAGAACAGATGGGTGAAGTTTGTAAACCGTGTTCTGGATGAGACAAATCCAAATTATGCTAAGAAATTCCTTCTGAATTTAGGATATGAAGCATTTTTCCGTGGAACAAAGACAATCAGGGCAAACCGTGAGAAGTACAACTGTAATATTCCATGGCTGATTCTTTTTGACCCGACAGACGCATGTAATATGCATTGTGTAGGATGCTGGTCCGGCACATATGGCCACAAGAATAACATGTCCTATGAGGATATGGATAAGATTGTTACACAGGGTAAGGAACTTGGAACTTATCTTTACTTTATGACAGGTGGAGAACCGACTGTTCGTAAGAATGATATTTTAAAACTTGCTGAGAAGCATAATGATTGTATGTTCGGTCTTTTCTCCAACTCTACTCTGATTGATGAGGAGTTATGTAAGAAGATTGTAGAACTTGGAAATATTACATTCCTTCTTTCCATTGAGGGAACACCTGAGACAAATGATGGACGTCGTGGTGACGGACATTATGCAGCAGTTATGAAGGCAATGGATCTGTTGAAACAATATGGTATCATATTCGGAACTTCTATCTGCTATACCAGAGCCAATGTTGAGGCTGTTACCGATGAGAAATTCTTACGTTTCATTGCTGATAAGGGCGCACGTTTCGGTTTCTACTTCCATTATATGCCGGTAGGACAGAACGCAGCTCCGGAGCTGATGCCGACATTGGAACAGCGGGAAGAAATTATTAAGAAGATTCGCTGGGTTCGTACCGGAGACAATGATATCGGATTTTTCCCAATGGACTTCCAGAATGACGGAGAATTTGTTGGCGGATGTATTGCCGGTGGACGTAACTACTTCCATATTAATGCACAGGGAGACGCAGAACCGTGCGTATTTATCCATTTCTCGGATTCGAATATCCATGATAAGTCAATCCTTGAGATGCTGCAGAGTCCATTGTTTAAGGCATATCATGAAGGACAGCCATTTAACAGAAACCACCTGCGTCCATGTCCGATGCTTGAGAATCCAAAGCTCTTAAGAGAAATGGTAAACAAGACTGGTGCGAAGGGAACAAACGCTGAGGCAGAAGAGACTGTTGAGCATCTTTGCTCTAAGTGTGATCACTATGCAGAAGAGTGGGGACCGGTTGCAGACCGTATCTGGGCAGAACAGAAACATAAGAAAGCACCTTATGAGAACTATACGGAAGAAAAGAGAGAACATCCGGAACTTGCAGCATTTGAGCATGCGGATGGTTCCGATGGATTAAGAGATGAGGATCTTCAGTAATTAAATCAGATGATAAAATAGGACTAAATCAAGAGAAACCTTATACAACAAGGGTTTGAATGATTTAAGTCCTATTTTTTTGAAAGTCCGCGAGAGATAAGTAAAGCATCTTGAAGTCTTATACCTGATACAGTAAAATAGATACATCCGGCAACAGGGAGGTCTCAAATGAAACAGGAATCCATTACAATCATATGATGAAATAGTTTTCTCTTAAGATAACCGCAGCATAATATTTGAAATAAACTCCGTTTCCTCATTATAAAACCGGGTAGAACCATGATAACGTTCGGCAGTGGTTTGGATAGAAAGAAGTCCAATACCGCTGCCGCTTTCTGTTGTAGACAGAAACTGCCCGTTCATCTTTTTTACAATTCCATTGAAGCTGTTTACCATTGTGATATATATGGTGCCCGGACTGTTAAGGTCAGAACTGAGGTGGATATATCTATTTTCCACCGGAACCTGACAGCAGGCATGGATGGCATTTTCCAAAAGATTGCCGAAAAGCAGGCTTAAGTCTACATCAGAAATAGAAATCTTCCGGGGAACAATAACCTTAAAATCCATTTTGATATGACAGGATTCTGCAAGGGAAGCATAGTAACTGATAACTGCATTCACAGCCATGTTTTGGCAGAAAAGATACTGCATGGAATGTCTTCCGGTTTCCATCTGGTAGTCAGCCATATAATTTTTTAATTCTTCATATTGCCCGGATTGGGCCAGCTCCTGCATAACTGCAATGGTATGTTTGAAATCATGCCGCTCCTGACGGGACTGATCGAGATAATTCTGAAGCTTGACATACTGGCTTGCCTGGGCGCGGTACATAATCGAAGTGGTATCTGCTTTGATTTTCTGTGCAGTTGTAACGGCAATGAGATAAAGCAGAATCTGGAAGGTTATA
Organism: Roseburia sp. AF25-13LB; assembly: GCF_003478915.1. NCBI lineage: Bacteria > Bacillati > Bacillota > Clostridia > Lachnospirales > Lachnospiraceae > Roseburia > Roseburia sp. AF25-13LB. Next base: position 106,245 of record NZ_QUFO01000009.1, on the reverse strand, counting down.
AAAAAGATAAAAAGAACCACCTCGATAACCATGGCAATTACAAATACCCGGCCTACACGGATATTGTTGTAGTCCTTAGGCAGCATAAAGATATTACAAAAAGTAATAATGGCAGGAATAATCCATGTAAGCCACCAGAATAAAGGCTGATTTACATTTTCGAAAATCCATTTCAGCTTATCTTTTATGACGATAAATACGAACATAATAAGAAAGCTGATGGCGTATTGTAAGAGCAGTCCCGGAACAGAGCTGTCATCTACATTGGAAGAAGGGACGGTATAAGCAATGATATAATCGTTGGCAATGCAGCCAAAGGAAAGGGCTGCGGTGGCACATAAAAATAAATACCAGAGCTTTAGATTACTCAGGCGGACCGTAATAAAATATACAATAAGGCATACGGACAGGAGTGGGAAAAAGAACAGATTTGCATCATAATTCCCGGTGGATTCAACGCAGCCTAAAATCAGACAAATTGCAGTCATAACCGGAATCAGAACAGAAAAGAGTTTCCGCAGGGGAATTGATATCCAGTCAGCAACCGGAACGATGCAGATAAAAATACCCGGGAAAATAACTCCGTAATGGGCTGCGGCAATCAGAACAGTAAAAGGATTCATGACAGACCTCCGTGTAAAAGTGACTTTGTGCGTTGGGTAAATTGCCAGGTAATATAAGTCTGCTGAAGGGTATTAGACTGCTTTTTGTTCATGGAAAAGGATGCTCCATCATTCATCATGCAGACTGCTCCGTCCATGGAAGAAACATAGTCCAGATTTACCATAACACCACGGTTAATGGTCAAAAAACGTTCATCCTCCGAAAGCGTGCGGGTAACATCCCGAAACAGCATACGGCAGCGGATTTCTTCGCTGGTATGAATAATAAGATAGTTTGAATCTGAAATAATATATTGAATGTCCGAATAAAGAATCGGAAGCTTCGTCTTGTTGGTATTTACGGTCAGAAATAAATGGGAATCCAAAACAGGACGGACAGCCAGAAGGTCATCTAATAACGGATGGATGGCAGCTTTGGTAATCGGTTTTTGCAGATAGTCGAAAGCGTGGACATGCAAAGCTTCCACATGATATTCCGAGCTGGAGGTCAGAAAGACAATCGGTGTCTTCGGTGAAATCCTGCGAAAAGAAACCGCAAGGTCAATCCCGTTTGCTTCCTTAAGATAAATATCGAATAGCACAAAATCATAGGAATTCGAGGCGGCAGACAACAAAAAAGCATCCCCTTCGGTAAAGGTATCACAGCAGACCGTTATGTTATGGCTGCCGCACCAGTCCCGGATGAGCAGCTCTGTCATATGTATTTCTTCTATATTGTCATCAACAATTGCAAACCGCAATAAGATAGCCTCCTTTCGATTTCATGGCTTTTCAGGCATTATTATAGCATACCTGTCGAAAAAATACGAATCTTTCATCCCACTAAAGTGCTTTTCATCCCACCCCGATTGACAAGCCTTCAAAAAGAATGGTATAAAGGAAATTGGTATACAAATTCATTTTGAAAAATATTTCGTAAGAGAAAAATAAATTTGGGAGGTAACTTATGAAATTAAAAAAGAAAACATGTGGAATCTTGGCAGTGTTACTGCTGCTGATGACTGTATTTACCGGAATGCAGGAAGTAATACCGGTACATGCAGAGGGACTGAAGGTATCCATAAACGGAACGGAACTAGAGGATGGCAGATACTATGAATTCGGAGGAAGCAGAGGGAGTGGAACCATGAGTGAATGTGACCCGGCGGCTCTTCCGGGAGCATATATCTATTATAGTGCAGGTATAATGGAAGTAAAAGGAAGTGTAAAAATATATTCGAACGGAGGAAGTTCAACAGAAATCTTAAAGATTGAAAATGGAACCCTGACATTGAAAGGGGATGGTAACTTTTATTTGACAAATGATAATGATACGGAAACATTGGTTACAGGAACTGCAGATGCAGTACTTAAGGCGGATGAATATACCGGAGATATTCAAGTTTCTGGAAGGGGTGGAAATGCTCTTATAAAGGGACTTTCTCTGGTGGACTTAAAAACCGCCGGGGAGATAACTTTAGATGCAGACGATGTTACTGGTGATGTATTTATCTCTGCCGGTTCAGTTAAGCTTGAGGCGGATCAGTTGGACATCTATTTATCAGGTGGAGCGGTGAAGTATCTGATAGAGGCAACGGATGAGCAGAACGGAGAAATCAGCCTGAAAAAGACTGGTTCCCTGAATTCGTTTGATCTGGTAAATGGAAATAATATAAATGTAACAGAGGCATTTTTTAAAGCAAAAGATACATTTCTGTCATCCAATGGAAACAGTAATTCGAACAGTTCGAGTGGCAGGATAGTTCTTGTGGGTGAAACAATAGCAGAAGGCAATCTTGAATTAGAAACAGTAAAAGATGTAACAATCCGCGCAAAGAAGACTGCGGTAAAAGGAAATCTCGCTGTCAATGCAGAAAATGGATATGGTGTTGAGATAACCAGTGAAGGGGGAGCGGTATCAACCGGAAGTACAGAGATTACGGCACCTTCATTAGTTGTTATGCTGCAGGCAAATGGAGATGCTGCCATAATCGAAGGAAATGCAAAGATAAATGCAAATAGAATATCCATGCAGAGTGCGAACAATGCAGCAATTGCAGGGGATGCAGACCTTCAGGCACGAAATTACATTACACTTCTGGGAGCAGAAGGGCATTCTGTAATAGGGGGAAGCAACATTTTAATGAATGCAGCAGGCGGTGAGCTTTCCATATCCAGAACCGGAAGTGCTGCTACCGGTACTCCGCCACTTCTGGGAGGAACATTGCAGACGCAGAATGATATCGTAAAATATAGCGATGGCGGGGAAAACTGGGTACAGATAATGGCAACCGGCGAGACATATGATGCAGATAACTGTGAACATCCGATTTTAGCAGGATATTCCGGCAGATGTATGGTCTGTGGAGAATATGACATAGAATATGCAGAGCTGATTGGAACGGATGGAACGACTAAGAGAATGCTGAATGGAGACTTCGGTGGAACCGGAGCACGTAATGATTTCAGATACCTGGAAGATGGAGATACCATCAAATTTGTGAAAGATATTTATGGAAATGGAAGAACCGCAGCAATCGGAGACAGTAAAGCCGTAACCCTTGACCTGAACGGACATACATTGATTCTGGATACGATTTCCTCAGGGAACAATCTTACCATTGCAAATGGTAATTATAAGGGAAAGATTACCAATGGCGGTGTCGGACTTACAAAGGAACTGACCTTTAAAAATGCAAAAGCAGCACTGACTGATTTACAGTGGATGACGAACAGTGGAGTAAAGCTTGAGGGAAGTGAAGTTACAGTATCCGGAAATGACGGTTCTGGACGGTGCTGGTTAGAGAAGCTTACAATGGATGAAGATTCAAAGCTGGTATTAAAGAATGTGAGTCAGGGCATTTCGAATTATGCCAACGTTGCTCTGGAAGAAAGTCTCGGAACAATCCGGGGATTCCTGCCAAAAGATTATTCTATTGCAAATAGGAAGAGAAATCCTGCAGATGCTGATTACAGAAATACCATTGTGGATGCAGATGGTCAGATTGCCCAGAATGTGGAGCTTCGTTATCGCAAGATGACAGATGCAGATTTATCGGCAACATTGAATCCAACGACCTATACTTATGATGGAACAGCAAAGGAACCGGAAGTACTTGTGGTATATGACGGACAGACACTGACAAAGGATACGGATTATACCGTTGCTTATTCGGATAACAAAAATGCAGGAAATGCAGAGGTAACAATAACAGGTATTGGAGTGTATCATGAAGCAGCACATCTGCAGTTTACGATAGGGAAGGCAGGTCAGGCGGCACCAACAGGACTGAAGGCTGTAAATACCAGTAAAACAGGTGCAAGTGATGGAGCCATTGAAAACCTGACTACTGCAATGGAATACAGCACAGATGAAATTCATTGGACCAAGGTTACAGATGGTACAAAGATAAGCCAGCTTGCAGCGGGTGACTATTTCGTACGGTATGCAGAGACAGGAAACTATCTGGCTTCTGCATCTACAAAGGTGACAGTTGCCGTAAAGGAAGCCCCTTCCACTGGAAACGGTTCCAATCCAGGTGAAACCACAGGCAGTAATGGAACTACAGGCAGCACTGGAACGAACGGTTCCGGCACAGTAGCGGGAACTTCAAATAGAAGCAGCTCTGATGCAGCCGGTTCCAATACGGCAGCCCTGACGGGAACAACACAGAAGACTGCAACCATAAAAACTGGTGATGAAACACCGGTTGGAAGAATACTGCTTCTGATGTTTTCCGCAGCTGGATTGATGGTTGTGGCAGCTGCTGGCAGAAAGAAATATTGTTAATTGTTTAAGAAGGCACGCAGCGCATCCTTTTGTGCTTTATAATCACTGATTCCTAAATCATAAAGCTCCTGCATGATTTTCGGGTCAGTGGTAAAAGTGCCAATCTTAACCTGATGGGACGGTGCAAAGAGAAATGCCCGTCCTTCTTTTTGTAATTTTGCAGCAACTTCTACCGAGTGCCGGTAATTTAAGTGTCTGTTATCAATTGCAGTAATCGTATTTGGAAATTTCCGTAACATCTTTTTGTAAAGAAAACGGTAACTCTCCGGCTGCTTGACATAGCCAAGTGGACGGCAGTAGATAATTACTACCTTGTCGCAGCCATCTGCAATGGCACGTTCAACCGGAATGGAATCTGCAACACCGCCATCATAGTAATAATTGCCGTGAAAAGAAATCGGTTTGCAGAAGCCCGGAAGGGCACAGGTTGCCATAATGCCGCGGTAATCATCACGGCCTAAATCTTCTTTGGAAAAATATTCTGCCTTTCCGGTGGCAGCATTGGTTGCCGGAAAATGAAATTCACTTGGATTTGCTGCTAAGGCATCATAATCCAGCGGGTCGTTTCCTGTGGAATTGGTTAAGGTTCCGTAAATATATTGAAGCCCGAAGAGAGAACCGGTTTTAATCAGATTTTTGATACTGATGTAGCGGGGGTCTTTTACATGCTCTATATAGAAACGCAGATTACGACCACGTTGCCCGGCAAGGTAAGAAGCAGTATTTGCCGCACCGGCAGATACACCCATACAATAATCAAATGTAACATTGTCGTCTAAGAAGGCATCCAGAATTCCGGCACTGTAAGCGCATTTCATACCGCCGCCTTCTACAATCAATCCAGATTTTTCCATGGTATCACCTCTTGAGATATACTTCGTTAATTTTTTCACATATAGTTTAGCACATTGAAGAAGAATGTCAAAATACATTTTTTATTGTATGTATATTCCGGGAAAATATAAGAGTTTGCGGCATTCGGGCTGCTACCCATATGTCACTGCATTGTTAAGAGTCTCTAAGAATTTCATGAAATATAAAAAAAGTTCCGGCAACCGGCACAAATTCACATCCATGTTCATCTGTGCCTTGCTGGCACGTCCATGTGCCAGCATTGCCAGTTTTGGTGAGAAATTCTAAGAGTCTCTAAACAATTTCGTTAATATATGGGTAGCAGCCCGAATGCCGCAAATTGATATAATTTCCCCGGAATAATCCACACAGAATCTCCTTCCGGTCGTTGAAACCTTCCGCAAAAAACGCTATAATATGAGACAGTGATAAAAGGCGAAGAATAGAAACAGCGGAAGAGAGGAAACGGGAATGGCATTTGCCCATTTACATGTACATACAGAATACAGTCTGTTAGACGGTTCAAATAAAATAAAAGAATATGTGGAGAAAATCAAGGCACTTGGCATGACAGCAGGGGCGATTACCGACCATGGTGTTATGTATGGTGTCATTGATTTCTATAAGGCAGCCAGGGAGGCGGGAATTAACCCGGTTCTTGGCTGTGAAGTCTATGTGGCTCCCGGCTCCAGATTAGACCGCGAGATGGTACATGGAGAGGACAGATACTATCATCTTGTGCTTCTGGCAGAGAATAACACAGGCTATAGCAATCTGATGAAAATTGTATCCAAAGGCTTTGTGGAGGGATACTATTATAAGCCGCGTGTGGACATGGAAGTGTTAGAAAAATACCATGAGGGAATCATTGCCTTAAGTGCCTGTCTGGCAGGTGAAGTACAGCGTAATCTGGTACGTGGAATGTATGAAGAAGCAAAAGAAGTAGCTTACCGCTATGAACGCTGTTTTGGAAAAGGCAATTTCTTTTTAGAGCTGCAGGATCATGGAATCACGGAGCAGAAGCTGGTAAACCAGCAGCTTCTCCGCATGAGTCAGGAGACCGGAATTGAGCTGGTGGCAACCAATGACGTGCATTACACCAATGCAGAGGATGCAGAGCCTCATGACATCCTGCTCTGCCTTCAGACCGGAAAAAAATTAGCGGACGAAGACAGAATGCGCTATGAAGGCGGACAGTATTATGTCAAATCCGAAGAGGAAATGAAATCACTTTTTCCATATGCACTGCAGGCACTGGAAAATACCCAGAAGATTGCAGACCGCTGTCATGTGGAAATTGAATTCGGACATACCAAGGTGCCGCATTTTGAGGTGCCGGAAGGCTATGATTCCTGGACTTATTTAAATAAATTGTGTCATGAAGGACTGGATAAGCGGTATGGAGCCGATGCACCAAAATATTTACAGAAATTAGATGACGAGCTTGCCGTTATTAAAAATATGGGATATGTGGACTATTTCCTGATTGTGTGGGACTTTATCCATTATGCGAGAGAGCATGATATTATGGTGGGACCGGGACGAGGCAGTGCCGCAGGAAGCCTTGTTTCTTACACCACCGGAATTACAGATATTGACCCGGTTCGTTACAATCTGATTTTTGAGCGTTTCTTAAATCCGGAACGTGTATCTATGCCCGATATTGATGTGGATTTCTGCTTTGAACGAAGACAGGAAGTTATTGATTATGTGGTAGAAAAATATGGCAAGGATTGTGTGACACAGATTGTAACCTTTGGTACGCTGGCAGCCCGTGGAGTAATCCGTGATGTGGGGCGTGTCATGGATTTGCCGTACAATTTTGTAGATACGATTGCCAAGGCAATTCCAAATGAACTGGGAATTACCATTGATAAGGCACTGATGATGAACCCGGAGCTCCGGGGCATGTATGAATCTGACGAGTCGGTAAAGAAACTTATCAATATGTCAAGAAGATTAGAAGGTCTGCCGAGGCATACGTCCATGCATGCAGCAGGCGTGGTAATCAGCCAGAAACCAATGGATGAATATGTTCCGTTGTCAAGAGCATCCGATGGCACCATAACCACACAGTTTACCATGACTACCATTGAAGAATTAGGACTTCTGAAAATGGATTTCTTAGGACTCCGGACACTGACTGTAATCCAGAATGCAGTCCGTCTTGCAGAAAAGAGCAGCGGTAAAAAAATTGATATGAATGCCATCGACTATAACGATAAGAAAGTGCTAGACTCTCTTGGAACCGGCAAAACCGATGGTGTCTTCCAGTTGGAAAGTGCCGGAATGAAGAACTTCATGAAGGAGTTAAAGCCACAGAGCTTAGAGGATGTTATCGCAGGCATTTCTCTTTACCGTCCGGGTCCAATGGACTTTATTCCGGCTTATATCAAGGGAAAAGACCATCCGGAGAGCATTACCTATGACTGCGCGGAATTGGAGCCGATTCTGGCACCGACCTATGGCTGTATTGTGTATCAGGAACAGGTTATGCAGATTGTACGTGACCTCGCCGGTTATACATGGGGCAGATCTGACCTGGTGCGCCGTGCCATGTCTAAGAAAAAAGGCAAGGTAATGGAGCAGGAGCGGAAGAACTTTGTCTATGGTAATCCGGAAGAAAATGTTCCGGGTTGTATTGCAAGAGGAATCGATGAGAAAGTGGCAAACAAGATTTATGATAACATGATTGACTTTGCCAAATACGCATTTAATAAATCCCATGCGGCAGCTTATGCAGTGGTTGCATATCAGACCGCATATTTGAAATACTATTATCCGGTAGAGTTTATGGCAGCGTTAATGACATCAGTCTTAGACAATACTTCCAAAGTCTCAGAATATATCTACACCTGCCGCCAGATGGGAATCGCAATTCTGCCGCCGGATATCAATGAAGGCGAGGGTGGTTTCTCCGTATCCGGACAAGCAATCCGCTATGGACTTTCTGCCATTAAGAGTATCGGAAGACCGGTGATTGATGCCATTGTGGAGGAGCGTAAAATCCGTGGGCCGTTTACCACGTTAAAGGATTTTATTACAAGACTTTCCGGAAGAGAAGTGAATAAACGGACCATAGAAAACTTTATCAAAGCGGGAGCCTTAGACGGACTGGAAGGAAACCGCCGTCAGAAGATGATGATATACGGTTCTCTTTTGGATGCACTGAATCAGGAAAAGAAGACCACAATGGCTGGTCAGATGACACTTTTTGATATTGCACCGGAAGAGGACAAGGCAGAGTACGAAATCAAGCTTCCGAATGTAGAAGAGTATGACAAAGAAGTGCTTCTTGGCTTTGAAAAGGAAGTCCTGGGCATATATATCAGCGGACATCCGCTGGAAGAATATATGGAGCGTTTAAAGAAGAATACCAATGCCGTTACCACAGACTTTGTACTGGATGAAGAGACCGGAACCCTTAAGGTATCGGATGGCGCAAAGGTACGTATCGGTGGAATGATTACCGATAAAGTCATCAAGTATACCAAGAGTAATAAGGCGATGGCATTTATTACGTTAGAAGATCTGGTGGGAACAGTGGAAATCATCATTTTCCCGAAGGATTATGAGCGTTATGCAAAATATCTTGAAAATGATGCCAAAGTATTTGTGGAAGGCCGTGTAACTGCAGAAGAAGACCGCAACGGCAAGCTTATTTGTGAGAAAATCATTTCCTTTGATGAAGTGAAACGGGAGTTGTGGCTGCAGTTTCCAAGTAAGAGCGATTTCGAAGAAAAAGAAGGTGCTCTTTATGGAAAAATGATGGATGCCGATGGCTCAGAGCATGTCGTTATTTATCTTGCAGCAGAAAAACAGATGAAGCGTCTGCCGGAAAACAGAAATGTTGCAATTACAAAAGAGCTTTTAGAAGATCTTGGGAATTTCTTAGGTAAAGATAATGTAAAAGTTGTAGAAAAGTCGTTGTAGCCATTGCAAAACCAGAGTTTAAGGATTAGAATAAAAATGATTGGATAAAGAACAAAGAGAAGTGTTTACATATAGGAGGTAACAGGGAATGTCAAAAGAAATTCAGACAATTGGTGTTTTAACCAGTGGCGGGGATGCTCCGGGCATGAACGCTGCTATCCGTGCGGTAGTAAGGGAAGCTATTGCAAAGGGAAAGAAAGTAAAAGGAATTAAGAGAGGTTATGCAGGTCTTTTGCAGGAAGAGATTATTGATATGGAAGCAAAAGATGTAGCAGACATTATCCAGAGAGGTGGAACAATTTTACAGACTGCACGTTGTCAGGAATTCGTAACACCGGAAGGACAGCAGAAGGGTGCTGAAATCTGCAGAAAACATGGCATTGATGGAATTATCGTAATCGGTGGAGACGGTTCCTTTAAGGGCGCACAGAAGCTGGCAGCACTTGGAATCAACACCATCGGATTACCGGGAACCATTGACCTTGATATTTCCTGTACCGATTATACCATCGGTTTTGATACCGCAGTAAATACTGCCATGGAAGCCATTGATAAGGTACGTGATACCTCAACCTCCCATGAGCGCTGCTCCATCATTGAAGTAATGGGCAGAGGCGCAGGCTACATTGCACTGTGGTGTGGTATTGCCAATGGAGCAGAGGATATCCTGCTTCCGGAGAAATATGATTATGACGAGCAGAAGCTTGTAAATAATATTATAGAGAACAGAAAACGTGGAAAGCAGCATCATATTATTGTAAATGCAGAAGGTATCGGTCATTCCGCAAGCATGGCAAAGAGAATTGAAGCAGCAACCGGAGTTGAAACCAGAGCGACCATCTTAGGACATATGCAGCGTGGTGGAAGCCCGACCTGTAAAGACCGTGTTTATGCATCTACCATGGGATGCATTGCCGTAGATTTGCTGTGCGAAGGCAAATCCAACCGTCTTGTAGCATATAAAAATGGTGAATTCGTAGATTATGATATTGACGAGGCACTGGCAATGACCAAATCCATTCCGGAATATCAGTATGAGATCTGTAGAAATCTTTCCAGATAGGATGTTATTATGATTACCAGTACAGCAAATCCGCAGGTAAAAAATTTAATTCAGTTAGTAAAAAAAGCCAAAGTTCGTAATGAACAGAGGCTTTTTGTTGTGGAAGGAATCCGTATGTTCCGGGAAATCCCGGAAGGCTGGCTTGATAGAATTTATGTTTCCGAGCATTTCATGGAAGAGGAATCCCATGTAAAAGTTCTGCAGGGAAAAAATTATGAAGTACTTGTCAATCATGTGTTTGAAAGTGTGTCCGATACCAAGACACCGCAGGGAATCCTTTGTCTTGTGAAAATGCCGGATTATACCTTAGAAGAAGTAATACCAAAGGAAAATGCCCATCTTCTGATTCTTGAAAGTATTCAGGATCCGGGCAATTTAGGCACGATGTTCCGAACCGGAGAGGGAGCGGGAATCAGCGGAATTATCATGAACCGCACCACTGTAGATGTTTTTAATCCAAAGACCATCCGCTCCACTATGGGCAGTATCTTTCGCGTACCATTTTTCGTGACGGAAAACCTGCAGGATATATTGATGCAGTTAAAGTCCCGGAAAATAAAGCTTTACAGTGCCCATCTGCAGGGCAGTGTTTCTTATGAGGAGCCGGATTATAAAGAACCCACAGGCTTTTTAATTGGAAATGAAGGAAATGGATTATCGGATGAGATTGCCAGAATGGCAGATACCTATATCCACATTCCAATGGCAGGAAAAGTAGAATCACTGAATGCAGCAATTGCGGCAACACTGCTGATGTATGAGGCAGCACGCCAGAGGAGGTAAGGGATGTTCCGGTTATGGGCAAAAGAATTTAAAGACAATCATATGTTAAAGGATACCACCATCTGTGATGACTCCGGGGATACCAGAACCCATAAGGTGTTCCGGGCATTAGATGAGGTGTGCTATACCTTTGATTTGGGAAAACCAATCTGGTTAGACCGCAATGTGGATGAATTTAAGCGGCATGCAAAGACCAGGTTTTATCAGGATAATTTTGTGGAAGAAATTGAATTTGATTTTTTGGAAATTCATGTGATTGAAGAGGATTAAGTAACTGTGTCAGGAGGAAAGAAAATGGAAGGGCAGATGCGCCGGGATACCATCATTAAGATGCTGGGGGAGAAGGGAAAACCTTTGTCCGGAACAGAATTGGCAAAAGAATTAGGAGTCAGCCGTCAGGTGATTGTACAGGATATTGCATTGCTTCGTGCAGTAAATAAGAATATTTTAAGCACCAACAAAGGCTATGTGCTTTATGACCCTTCGGAAGAGACACAGAAAGCAAGAAGAACCATTGCAGTAAGCCACAGTGATGAACAGACACAGGATGAGCTTTATACCATCGTGGATTTCGGTGGGAAAGTCTTAGACGTCGTAATCGAGCATGATATTTACGGACAGATAACGGTGGATCTGATTTTAAAAAGCCGTCAGGATGTGGACGAATTTATTGCAAAGGTTGCAAAGAGCAAGGCAAAGCCGCTTAAGACACTGACTGGAAATAAACACTTTCATACCGTAGAAGCAGATTCAGAACAATTACTTGACATCATAGAAGAAAAATTACGGGAAAAAGGCTACGCAAGATAACAGCTTGACTTTTTTTCTCGATATGGTAAACTACTCCTTGACTGACAAGACAACTGACAAGACAGCTGAAGTCAAGGAGGAAGAAAAATGGAAAAGATAAAAGCGTTCTTAAAACGCAAAAATATTATTATCTCAGCAAAAAGATATGGCATTGATGCCTTAGGTGCAATGGCACAAGGTCTTTTTGCTTCTCTTTTAATTGGAACAATTATCAGTACAATTGGTGAGCAGGCTGGCATCCAGCTTCTGGTGGACATCGGTGGATATGCCAAAGCAGCAACCGGTCCGGCAATGGCAATCTCCATTGGTTTTGCTTTGCAGTGTCCACCACTGGTGCTTTTTTCACTGGCAGCCGTCGGTGTGGCCGCAAATACCCTGGGTGGAGCAGGCGGACCGCTGGCAGTATTGATTGTCACCATCTTTGCAGCCGAATTCGGTAAAGCAGTATCCAAAGAAACTAAAATTGATATTATCGTCACTCCGTTTGTAACCATTTTCATCGGAGCAGGCTTATCAATCTGGTGGGCACCGGCAATCGGAGCCGCAGCCAGTGCAGTAGGAAATGCCATTATGTGGGCAACCGAATTGCAGCCGTTCTTTATGGGAATTTTAGTCTCTGTAATTGTAGGTATCGCACTGACGCTGCCAATCAGCAGTGCTGCAATCTGTGCAGCTTTGGGACTGACCGGACTGGCAGGAGGAGCTGCAGTAGCAGGATGCTGTGCCAACATGGTAGGTTTTGCAGTACTGAGCTTCCGGGAAAATAAATGGGGTGGACTTTTCGCACAGGGAATCGGAACTTCCATGTTACAGATGGGAAATATCGTGCGGAATCCAAGAATCTGGCTTCCGGCAATTTTAAGCTCCGCCATAACAGGTCCAATAGCAACCTGCGTCTTCCATCTTCAAATGAACGGTGCAGCCGTAGCATCCGGAATGGGAACCTGTGGACTGGTTGGTCAGATTGGTATTTATACCGGTTGGATTAATGATATTGCATCCGACACCAAGGCAGCCATTACACCAATGGACTGGATTGGAATGCTGTTAGTATGCTTTATCTTACCGGGTGTTTTAACCTGGGCATTCGGTCTGTTCTTCCGTAAGATTGGCTGGATCAAAGAAAATGATTTGAAGCTCGATTTATAAGAAAGATTTAAGAAAATATAGATAAAAGTTATACCATAAGAAAATAAAAACAATACCTCTTGTGCATAATTATTAAAAATTGATAAAAATTTAACTAATAACAAACATATTATACAAAGATGTGCTATACTAAAATTAGATTGTTATTGCATATATTATAACTTACGAGGAAAATTCCGGAAATATAAAAAGGTTATTTTCCGCAGTAGATGCATGGAGGAGTAGAAAATGGAATCACCAATTGAAGTGACAGAAGGTGTAGATGGTTGGAATACCATAATCTTTCTTTATAATTCTGCATTAAAAGAAGTTGGAACCAAGCTTGAAATATTAAATGATGAATTTCAGCATGTACATCAGTACAATCCGATAGAATATATAAAGCGGCGGATTAAGACGCCGGAGAGTATCGTAAAGAAGCTGAAACGATATGGTTACGAGAGTACCATTGATAATATGGTCAATTATGTAAATGACATTGCAGGAATCCGTATTGTATGTTCCTTTACCTCTGATATTTATCGTATGGCAGAGATGATTGGAAAACAGAATGACCTTACCGTGGTATCGGTAAAGGATTATATCAGGCATCCGAAGGAAAGCGGCTATAAGAGTTATCATATGTTGGTTACGGTGCCGATTTTTTTATCAGACCGTGTAGTGGATACAAAGGTTGAGATTCAGATACGGACCATTGCAATGGATTTCTGGGCGAGTCTTGAACATAAGATATATTACAAATTCGAAGGAAATGCACCGGAATATATCAGTAAAGATTTGCGGGAGTGTGCAGAAATTGTTTCTATGCTGGATGCAAAGATGTTATCCCTGAACGAAGCAATTCTAGAGGCCAAGGCAGCACAGGAAGCAGAGCTATTGCGGGAAGAAAAAAATAGAGCGGATAAAGAAAAATAAAAGAAGCTGCCAAAACCGGCAGCTTCTTTTTTGCAAGTGGCTTAAAAATGATTTAATCGTCTTCTCCATTCATCCAGCTATCGAATTTTTCTAATACTTTATCATAGGTCTGCTGGGAAATATCAGGAAGCTTTCCACCCCAGGCTTTGGTAGCCTGATCGAAGCCCTTTTTAAAAGCATCTGCTAATTCCTGGGCCTTGGACTTGTCATTACCGGATAATGCTTTTGCAAAATCTAAAATACGGTCAGAGGTCTGGTTTACACCCCAGTATCCGTCTTCTGCAATATCAGCCTGTGCCTGTGCCTTTACATCAGCAGAAACAGTGAAGTTACCGCCTGCAAGGAAAGACCACATATCATCGGCTTTGCCAATGGCTGCGCCCTGTTTGCTCATCATCTGTTCTACAATTCCGCGAAGCTGTGAAATACGGCTGTCAGAATCAGCTTTCATCTTTGCAATGAGAGCAGAGTTCTGTGTCTTTTGGGAAGAACTGCTCTTGTCACTGGAGCCTTTTTCATAGATAACACCGGTAGAGGTGTCATTCTTCGAAGATTCGGTCTTCTTAGAAGAAACTTTGGAATCTGTGGCAACAGTGGATGCAGCAGATACATAATTGTTAATAGAATTAATTGCCATAATCTTAACCCTCCTTGGTCAAATGCTTACTAAGTATCCATTCTTAGTCTTATTCATATATTTTATCGGTAAGAATGGGACAAAATATAAGAGGAAGAATTGACCTTTTTTAGAAAAAATGATAACATAAATTTGTATCATGTATACAAAATACAGGAGAAAAACAATGGACGAACTTGCAGTAAAAGCACTGGCAAAAATAAATCTTGGATTGGACGTATTACGTCGGAGAGAAGATGGGTATCATGAAGTAAAGATGGTTATGCAGACCATTCATTTATATGACCAGCTTCATCTTAAGAAAATAGAGTCTGGCATACATTTAGAGACAAATCTTGGATTTCTTCCGGTAGATGAAAGTAATCTGGCTTACCGGGCAGCGAGACTTATGAAAGAAAAATATCAGATTGAAGAAGGCATTGATATCCGGCTGAATAAGCGGATTCCTGTTGCTGCCGGGATGGCAGGTGGAAGCACGGATGCCGCAGGTGTGCTTTATGGAATCAATGAATTATTCAATCTTGGAATAAAGAGGAAAGAACTGATGGAACTGGGCGTTCAGATTGGGGCTGACGTACCGTATTGCATCATGCGTGGTACAGCTTTGGCAGAAGGCATTGGAGAAAAATTAACTTCACTGCCACCGATGGTGAAGTGTCCGGTAGTGATTGCCAAACCGCAGGTCAGTGTATCTACTAAATATGTCTATGAGAATCTGAAGCTGGATGAGCATACACAGCATCCTGACATTGATGCCTTGATACAGAATATCCGCACAAAGGATTTGCCGGCAATTGCATGTAGTATGGGAAATCTTTTAGAAACGGTTACTGCAAAGAAGTATCCGGAGATAGAGAAGATAAAAGAACTGATGCGGGAAAATGGTGCATTGAATGCCATGATGAGTGGAAGTGGTCCGACAGTATTTGGACTTTTTGATGAACTGGAAACGGCAAAAATGGCAGCAGCGATTGTACGCCAGAGCGGGCTCGCAAGGCAGGTCTTTGTAACAGAGATTTATAATAATAGAAGATAACAACATGCTCTTTATAAAAAGGGTTGGAGGGTTAATATATGACAGATAATCTGGAATTAAATATGAATGCATATCTTCCTTTGCGAGATGTTGTATTTAATACACTTCGTGAGGCAATATTAAAAGGAGAATTAAAACCGGGTGAAAGACTGATGGAGCTGCAGCTGGCATCTAAGCTTGGAGTCAGCCGGACTCCGATTCGTGAGGCCATCCGGATGTTAGAGCAGGAGGGGCTTGCTGTAACCATACCGAGAAGAGGAGCCGAGGTTGCCCGTATGACAGAAAAGGACATGGAAGATGTGTTACAGATCCGGGCAGCATTAGATGAACTGGCAGTGCAGCTTGCAACAGAACAGATTACAGATGAACAGTTTGGTGCATTAGAACAGGCAAGACAGAATTTTGAAAATTCTTTAAAAAGTGATGATGTAAAAGAAATTGCACAGGCAGATGTAGCATTTCATGATGCTATTTATAATGCTACCGGAAATGCAAAACTGGTATCCATGCTGAACAATCTGCGGGAGCAGATGTATCGTTACCGTGTAGAATATTTAAAGGACGAGACGATTTATCCGAGATTATTAAAGGAACATAAGGATATTGCAGAGAGTCTTCGCAGGAAGGACAAGTCCCGTGCTTCAGAAACCATGCGGGAGCATGTGAAGAATCAGGCAGAAGCAGTCAAAGATATGATCCGTCAGCAGGAACAAGACCAATAGCATAAAGAAACAGGAATAAAAAAACAAAATACGGAAACACTAAGGACAGACCGCACAGGGTCTGTCCTTTTTGCATATGCACAGGTGACTGGAAAATCGCATGCTTATATGCAGAGCTGGCGGACATCCGATACTATAAAAATTATGCCAAGGAGTTGATTTATGCAGCAGAAAGAAGAGAAAATCACAGGGCACACTGCAAAGCATATCGCAGGACACACCGCAGAACATACAACAGAACGTAATGCAGAATACAATGATGAAATTACAACCAGTTTGCAGGAAAATGCTGCACGTTTTCAGAAGATATTTTCCGGGTGTGCGGATATTAAAATGCGAACCATGAAGATTGGACAGAAGCAGCAGATTGCGTGTATGGCAGCATACATAGAGGTAACCGGTGGTGGAGCAATTTTTGAGAAATCGCTCGTTGGCAGGCTTTTAAACGAATTGTGTCATTATAATGAAAAAGAAGTCTATGAGCGGCTGTCGCAGAATGCCCTTGGCTTATCGGATGTTACGCCCTTTGATACTTTTTCGGATGCAGCAGCAGGTCTTCTGACCGGAGATACCATTCTATTTATAGATGGCTATGATAAAGCGTTAAAGATTCCGGATAAGGGATACCCGTCTATGGGAATTTCAGAAGTAAATTCAGAAAAGGTAATCCGGGGCTCTAATGAAGGATTTACCGAGTCCGTAAAAGCAAATACGGCATTAGTACGTAAAAGGATTCGTTCTCCGAAAGTAAAGGTAAAAGAGAAAAAGGTAGGGCTGCGCAGTAAGACCAATGTGGATTTGATGTATATGGAGGATTTGATTTATCCCGGAGTTTTAGAGGAGGTAGAAAAGCGGCTTGATGGATTTGAAATTGACGGAGTCTTAGACAGTGGAATTATTGAACAGCTTACAGAGGAAAAATGGTATTCTCCATTTCCACAGTTTCAGACCACACAGCGGCCAGACCGTGCAGCCATGGCGATTTTAGAGGGAAGGGTAGTGCTGATTGCGGATAATTCACCAATTGCACTGATTCTGCCGACGGATTATAACTCCTTCATACAGACCAGTGATGACTATTACAATCGCTGGGAAATTGCATCATTGGGAAGAATGTTACGTTTTCTGGCTTCCTTTTTTGCCATGACATTACCGGGACTGTATCTTGCAGTCTGCAATTTTCATACACAGATACTGCCGACGAAATTGCTGTTATCCTTTGCAGCAGCAAGACAAGGAGTGCCGTTTCCCGGGGTGGTAGAGGTACTTTTGATGGAGTTATCCTTTGAACTGTTGCGGGAAGCAGGCGTGCGCCTTCCGGGAGCTATGGGGAATACCATAGGAATTGTCGGTGGGCTGATTATCGGACAGGCGGCGGTGGAAGCAAATCTGGTCAGTCCTATCGTGGTAATTGTGGTGGCATTTACAGCACTTTGTTCCTTTGCGGTACCCAATGAAGAATTTGCAACAGCATTTCGCATCTTGAAATTTTTCTTTATTGCCATGTGTGCGTGGCTGGGCTTTTTTGGCTTTTTGATGGCTTTACTTGCGGTACTCATTCATCTGTCGCATCTTAAGAGTTTTGGCATTCCATATCTGATGCCCTTTGTAGGCGCAGATGTAACGGATTATCAGGATGAGCGGGACAGTCTGCTACGTCTGCCATTATATCAATTGCGGCACAGACCGGTTTTTGCGAGACGCCACAATCGTCTGCGGCTTAGGAGGAAAAAGTAATTATGTTTTCAGAAAATCAGAAAATATCAGAGAGGCAGATGGCAAGGCTCCTGATTTTTGATATGTGCGGAATCAGTACGTTGCTGCTTCCCGGACTGTTAGGAAAAATGCTTGGGACAGACGGCGTATTTGCCATATTGCTGGGAGCAGTGCCGGTGTATCTATTTACCTTTCTTCCAGAGCTGCTACAGGAAAAGCGGAAAAACAGTAATACCAGAAATGGCAGTAATACCAGCAATATCAGTAACATCGGGAAAAGTTATCCGGAGATTTTAAAGAAACAAGGCAATGGTTTTATTCGCATTTTTGTATTGGTAGTCTATACAGTCGAGGGAATTCTGCTGGCGGGTTATGGCTTATTTCTTTTAAGTGACCTGATGGTGAGTGAATTGTTAAAGGATAGTTCATTTGTGCTGGCAGCAGTTTTACTAATGCTTTTATGTGGCTATGGAATCTGGCAGGGCATCGAAGGGCGTGCCCGGGTGTATGAAATCCTGTTCTGGTTTGTATTTCTTCCACTTATTTTAATGCTGCTTCTGGCAACAAAGGATGTCAATACGATTTACTGGACTCCGGTAATGGTACATTCCTGGGGAAACTTTGTGAAAGGGACAGCGGCAGTTGTGCTTCTGTATGGCACAATGGCATTTGTTTTGTTTTTACAGCCCTATCTTGCAGAAAATGTCCGTGTAGGACGGACATGCCGGAAAAGCCTTTGTGTTACAGTGATTTTTAATGCTGCAATCTATCTGATTACGCTTGGCATCTTTGGCAGTGGCATGCTGCCGAAAATGAAATATCCGGCAATTACATTAATGAGCATGATAAAACTGCCGGGCGGTTTCTTCGAACGGCAGGATGCCTTTATGGTAGCAATCTGGTTCTTTACAATTTACGCATTTATCAATACCGGAATGTTTTATGCCTCAGATTTGCTGAAAGCTGTATGGCAAAAGGAAGGGCACCAGAAAGCGGATGGGAAAAATGAAGCGATTCAGGGAAAAGCCGATGCGAAAAGTATAGAAAAATTGATAATACTAATTGTAATGGTTCTTACATTTGCAGTCACATTGCTTTTTTACCGGTTACCGGAGTGGAAAATAATATTTATATGGATTCAGGCAATTGCATTTCTTCCGTTGACGGTAATTTTTCCGCTGTGCATTGGAGAGATAAGGAAATGCCGGGAAAAGGGATAGTGAAAAGGGATAGTGAAAAAGGATAGCGGAAAAAATGGTGGAAAGGAGCAGCAGTATGAAAAATAGAATCGTGACAATTGTTTCCATGATATTTTTGGCAGTCTTATGCCTTGGCGGCTGTGGGAATACAGAGTTGGAAGAACGGAATTTTCCATTGGCAGCAGCGTTGACTTTGACAAAGGAGAACTATCAGATGGCATTTGGTTTTGAGCAGCTTAAGGATGTGGCAGATGAGAAAAGCGAAAAAGAGAATACATCGGTACTTCTGGCGGAAGGAAAAGACTGCATGGAGCTGTTTTTACATGCAGATGGGGAAAATCCTGGAGAGATGGATTATAACCATTTAAAGGCATTGATTCTAAACAGGTCGCTGTTAGAGAATGAAAAGCAGCTGGGGGCATTTCTTGGGTATCTGGAAGAGGAAAATCTTTTTTCGAGGAATACGCTGCTTTTTGTTACGGAGGATGAACCGGATCAGGTGATGGAGATGGATACAGTTTTAAAAGAGCCGGTAGGAACTTATCTGAATGAAAGAATTGCCTCGGATGAACGTTTTAAGGACAGTGAGGCAGTTACCCTGGGCAGCCTGTTCCGGATATGGGAAAATGAGAACGAAAATCTGTGGATTCCCTATATTAACTGTGCAGAAGATAAAATGATACTGGAAAAATATTATCTGATGCAGGGCAGGACGGCAGCAGGCAAAGTGGACCGGGAAACGGGAGAACTGGCTTTGCTCTCAGAGCAGAAGATGAAAAGCTACAGCATTTCACTTGAAGATGCAGAAAGTGTAACACTTAGTAATTTATGCTGCAGCTATGCTTTTACGGAGCAGAATGGCCAGGTGACGGAAACCGTTACAATAAAGGCGGATGGAAAGTATCAGGGCAACAGGGAACTGCTGCAGAAAACAAAGCACAGGGATGAAAAATTGGAAGACCTTCATACAGACAGTCAGGATGAAAATGCACTGCTGGAAGTGGAAGCAGAAATAGAGCAGACTTTGGAAGAAAAGATGGATGCCATGACAGAAAAATTGCAACAGAATCAGAATGCAGATGGAACAAACAGTTATTATAAATTAGGGGCATATGCAAGAGATATTTATTTGCAATATCAGAAGGATTGGAGCAGTTACCGGAAAAACCTGACAGTGGAATATCATTGGGATGTCACGCTGGTGACATCTCCGTAGGATGCTGGACACCCGGTTACACTGGTAACATTGGCAACATCTTTGTAAGATGTCTGGTTCTGGTGATGCTGACGGCAGCCTATTATTTCTTAAGTTAATTTATTAATTTGACTTAGATTGGGCAAAAACAGAAAGATTACATTACTTTTTGCCCAAAATGAGTTGCAGAAGGAAGCATAGTCTTTGTTATTTGCTTCTGATTGGGTAAAAAGACTTCATTTTTCTAGAATCTTACCCAAACCGAGAGAACTTCGGAGATAACAGCAGAGGAGATTGGGCAAAAAAGAGTCATTTTTCTTAAATTATACCCAAATCAACTTCACCAGCGACTTTTGAGAGAAAAGTCGCAAACTCAACCGTGTCCCCAAAAAGAAAAGTTACAAGCTCAGCCGCATCCCACCAAGAAAAATTTACAACCCCACCCCATTTCTACATAAAATTTTCTCCCCCAAAAAGTTATCAAAATGTATAGAAAAAATTTTTTCGGTTATATTCCAGATAGAAAGTCAGAATAGTATGGCGAAAGAAAGTGTAGCAAGGAAAAGAAGAAATAAGAAATCAGAAACATGAAAAGGAGTTTTACCATGAAAGAATATAACCGAAAAAAATTGTATTTAAAAAGGGCGTTGTTCTATGGCATGCTGTTATTACTGTTGGTATTTACGGCAGGCAGTGCGAAAAAGGCTTATGAGGGGCGAAGAATGCAGGAGGACATTGCAGAAAAGATTCTGCGTTTCCATGTCAGGGCAAACAGTGATGGGGAAGCAGATCAGGCACTGAAGCTTAAGGTGCGGGATGCTGTTGGAAAAGAAATGGGAGAACTTTTGCAGGATGCTAAGACAGCCGAAGAAAGCAGCCGGATTGCAGGAGAACACTTCCCGGAAATTATACATATTGCAAAAGAAGTCATCCGGCAGGAGGGCTATGATTATCCGGTAGAGGTGAAATTATCTTCCGTGGAGTTCCCGGTAAAGACCTATGGCAGTTATACGTTCCCGGCGGGAACTTATCAGGCACTGGAAGTGATTATCGGAGCAGGCATGGGACATAACTGGTGGTGTGTCATGTATCCGAATATGTGCTTTGAAGGAAGTGTCTATGAGGTTGTGGATGGTAAATCAGAAAAGGTATTGAAGGATACCTTGAGTGAGACGGAATATCAGTCTCTGATGGAAGAGAAGAATTATAAGATTTCATGGAAATGGCTGGATTTCTGGGATAAATAGTGCTATACTGACCTGGATTTCTATAGAAGGAGCGGATTAGATGACAAAAGATGTAATTGTATCAATCAGCGGATTACAGATGCCGGCAGAAGGAGAAGCAGAGCCGGTTGAAGTGATTACAGTAGGGGATTATTACCAGAAAAACGGAAAACATTATGTGCTGTATGAAGAAGTAAATGAAGGTTTTGAAGGAAGCACAAAGAATATAATCAAGATGCAGGAAAACTGTATTGATATTACAAAAAAAGGAGTTTCCAATGTACACATGGTCTTTGAAAAGAACCGGAAAAATATGTCTTATTATGGAACGCCATTTGGAAATCTTCTGGTTGGAATTGATGCAAAGGATATTAAAGTGGAAGAGACAGAACATTGTATTGATGTGCAGATAGATTATGCATTGGAGGTAAACTATGAGCATCTGGCGGACTGTACCATTAAGATGAAGATTGCATCAAAAGAAAAAGGCGGATTCAGTCTTGCGTAGCTGGATGTATAAAAATAGAGCTGGGTGAAAACCCAGCTCAAGTTATTTTATTTACCAGCTTTTTCTTTTAACTTTGCCATAAAGCCTTTTTTCTTTTTGGCAGGCGCTTCAATAGGACCACGCATTCCTTTTACTGCAGTAATGTAAAGCCCGCTGACAGTAGCTTTTACTTCCTTCTTAACCGGAACAGAATCAAAAATCTGTCCGTCACAGATTAAAGTCATAACCTTTGGACCAACCTTTGCTTTGACGATTGGAAGTTTGGAACGGCGGAGCATTTTCGGGGTCTGGGCAATGACATTTGCCGGAAGACCGGAATCTTTAAGCCGCATCTTCTTCTTATCGATAATCAGCATGGAAATGGTCTGTGCTGCTGCTGCAATCTGGGCATCCTGTTCTTCTTTCTTTTTCTGAGCTCGTTTGCCCACAAAATAAAGAACAATCAGGGCAATAATCATAATAATCAGTATTGTTAATAATACAATCGCAAATTTTGGCACGATGAAAACCTCCTTAAGTAAAATCCAAATATGATTGTATCATTGATTGGCAGGATTGACAACCTGCAAATGCGAAAAATTCTATGAAATGCTTTTATTTTCGGTGAAAATGTGGTATCTTTAGAAAGTATGACTGACTGGAAAAATCCAGCCTTTGAATGAAAGACAGAAGGGAAATAAACATGAAGAAGAAAATAGTAGCAGTATTGTTATGCCTGACACTGGCATTTTCAGTAACTGGCTGTGGAAAAGACAAGAAAAGTGAATCGGTAGAGAATACAGAGAGCACAGAAGTGGTATCCAGTGCGGCAATTGATTTTGACCCGCTTGATTATGTGGAACTGGGCGATTATATGGGATTGTCAGTAGCTTTGACAGACGATTATTCCGTAAGTGATGATGATGTGAAGACTTTTATTGAGAATAGCGTAATTACCAACTATCCATACTATGCAGATACGGATAAAACAGTGGTAGAGGATGGAGATGCTGTAAATATCGATTATGAAGGATTAAAAGATGGCGTGGCATTCAGCGGTGGAACTGCAACAGATACGGTCTTAGAGATTGGAAGCAATACGTTTATTGACGGCTTCGAAGAAGGACTGATCGGTGCAAAAGTAGGGGATAAAGTAACCTTGAATCTTACATTCCCGGAAAGCTATAAAAATACAGACCTGGCAGGACAGGCGGTTGTGTTTAATGTAACCATCAATAAAATTGTTGAGAAGCAGGATATTACTTATGACAATATGACAGATGAATATGTGGCATATGTCAATGCTAAGGCCAGCCTTGGCTATGATACGGTAGATGAGATGAAGGCAGATGCACGCAATTATCTGGAATCTTCTAAGGAATCCTCCAAGAAATCTGCAATCCGTTCTGCAGTAATGGACAAGTTAGGAGAGGTATGTACCGTAAAGGAACTTCCGGATGGACTTCTGGATGCCCGTATGGAAGAGGTAATGGCACAGTATGAATCCTATTACTGCAGCGATGGAAGCAGCCTTAAGGATTATGTGGAAAATACAGCAAATCAGGATTATGATGAATTTGTAAGCAATGTAACTGACGAAGTGACATCAGATCTTAAGACACAGATGATTTTAGAGGCAATTGCAGAAAAGGAAGGCATTGAGTTTGACCAGGATGGCTTTGACAGCTACGTTGGAAATCTTATGAGCAATTACAGCTACAGCGATGAATCCACATTATACAAATCATATGGATTGAGCGCAGACAGCGGAAAAGAATATTTAAAGAAAGTATATGTATGCAATCTGGCACTTCAGAAAGTAGTTGACAGTGCAACTGTTGAAGATGAGGCAGGAACAGAAAATGTTACAGATACTGAATTAAATACAGAAAACTAAAAAGGATTAGAAAATTTTTTATCTAAGGGGGATAGAAAAATGGAACTTGTTGACATCAGAGATTTATTTCACCATCAGGAAGATTATGTAGGTAAGAAGATTACCGTCGGAGGCTGGGTAAGAAGTAACCGTAATTCTAAAAACTTCGGATTTATCGTAGTAAATGACGGAACTTTCTTTGAACCACTGCAGGTAGTATATGCAGACGGACTGGAGAATTTTCAGGAGCTTACCAAAATTAATGTTGGTGCAGCTATTGTTGTTACCGGAGTGCTGGAAGCTACACCGGAAGCAAAACAGCCATTTGAAATTCAGGCAGAGGAAATCGTAATTGAAGGCGCATCTGCACCGGATTATCCGTTACAGAAGAAACGTCACAGCTTCGAATATTTAAGAACTATTTCACATTTAAGACCACGTACCAATACCTTTGAGGCAGTATTCCGTGTACGTTCCCTGATTGCATATGCAATTCATAAGTTCTTCCAGGAGAGGGACTTTGTCTATGTACACACTCCGCTGATTACCGGAAGTGACTGTGAGGGTGCGGGAGAAATGTTCCAGGTTACTACCATGGACTTAAATAACATTCCACACAAGGAAGACGGAAGCATTGATTATACACAGGATTTCTTTGGAAAACCAACCAATCTTACCGTAAGTGGACAGTTAAACGGAGAGACCTTTGCACTGGCGTTCAAAAATATTTATACCTTTGGACCAACCTTCAGGGCAGAGAATTCCAATACTACAAGACATGCTGCAGAGTTCTGGATGATTGAGCCGGAAATTGCATTTGCAGATCTGGAAGATGACATGGTACTGGCAGAGAGTATGCTGAAATATATTATTTCCTATGTTATGGAACATGCACCGGAAGAAATGCAGTTCTTTAATTCCTTCGTAGACAAGGGACTGATTGAACGGCTGAATAATGTATTACATTCCGATTTCGCAAGAGTGACTTATACAGAAGCCATTGAACTTCTGGAGAAGAATAATGATAAATTTGATTATAAGGTATCCTGGGGCTGTGACCTTCAGACCGAGCATGAGCGTTTCTTAACCGAGCAGGTTTTCAAGAGACCGGTATTTGTAACAGATTATCCAAAGGAAATCAAAGCCTTCTATATGAAACTCAATGAGGATGGCAAGACAGTTGCAGCAGTTGACTGTCTGGTGCCAGGAATCGGAGAAATTATCGGAGGAAGCCAGAGAGAGGATGACTACGATAAATTATTAGAAAGAATCCATGAACTTGGATTAAAAGAGGAAGATTACAGCTTCTATCTTGATTTACGTAAATATGGTTCTGCAAGACATGCAGGCTTCGGACTTGGATTTGAAAGATGCGTCATGTATCTTACCGGTATGGCAAACATCCGTGATGTCATTCCGTTCCCAAGAACCGTTAATACCTGTGAATTGTAAGAGCAGCAGGTTATAAAAGAAGTATATAGAAGAAGGGCGTATGAAAAAACTTTCGTTTTTTCATACGCCCTTCTTTTGAATCATGGATTGATTTTATATAAGATAAATAAAGGGAGGTATTTTGCTTAACCCATAATTACTTCAACAGTAACTTCTTTCTTAGACGGATCAAATGGAATCATATTGCCATCAGCAATAACACCATCCACAGTAAGAACCTTGACACCTTTCTGTACGCCATTTGGATTCTTTACCTGAATGTGATAAGTTACACCACGGAAATCACGTTTTGCGGTAAAACCGGATAAAGTAGATGGAATACATGGGTCAATTACAAGACCATCATAATCCGGACGGATACCTAAGATATACTGGGATACATCAAGGAAAGTCCATGCAGCAGTACCGGTAAGCCAGCTGTTCTTTGCTTCACCGAAGTTTGGCGCATCTTTTCCGGCAATCATCTGAGAGTACACATATGGCTCAGTGCGGTGGATTTCGCTGATATCTTCGATATAAGCAGGACAGGTTCTGGTGTATACCTGCCATGCACGGTCGCCACGTCCAACGACTGTTTCTGCAATGGAAATCCATGGATTGTTGTGACAGAAGATACCTGCATTTTCTTTGTATCCAGGTGGATAGGAAGAAATTTCACCGAGCTCTACATGGTATTTGTGATAAGGTGGCTGCAGCAGTACAATACCGTATTTGGTATCTAAGTATTTTTCAACAGACTGCATTGCCTGAAGACAATTGCCTTCTTTCAGTCCGATTTCTGCCATAACACAGAATCCCTGCGGCTCGATAAAGATTTTACCATCGTCACATTCTTTGGAACCGATTTTCTGTTTGTAGTGGTCGTAAGCTCTTAAGAACCATTCGCCATCCCAGCCGGCATCGAGAACGGTTTTTTCCATGGAAGCAATTGCTTCTTCCGCTTCTTTGGCTTCTTCTTCCAGACCTCTGTGTTTGCAGATTTCTACATAATCTTTACCATATTTTACAAACATGCCTGCGATAAATACAGACTCTGCATTTGGTCCCTCAGATGGTCCGAAGGTCTGGAAAGATTCACCCGGCTCTTCTGAGAAGCAGTTTAAGTTCAGACAGTCATTCCAGTCAGCACGTCCAATCAGAGGAAGTCCATGTGGTCCTAAGTGTGTTCTGGTATAGTTGAAGGAACGTCTTAAATGTTCCATAAAATCGGTTGCTTTGCTTTCGTCATTATCATAAGGAGTGATTTCATCTAAAATGGAGTAATCTCCGGTCTCCTTGATATAAGCAGCAGTACCGGCAATGAGCCATAACGGGTCATCATTGAATCCGCTTCCGATATCAGCATTTCCTTTTTTGGTAAGTGGCTGATACTGATGGTAAGCACTTCCATCCTCAAACTGGGTAGATGCGATATCTAAAATACGCTGTCTTGCACGGTCCGGAATCAGATGAACAAATCCTAAAAGATCCTGACAGGAATCACGGAAGCCCATGCCTCGTCCAATTCCGGATTCGAAATAGGAAGCGGAACGTGACATATTAAAGGTAACCATACACTGATATTGATGCCAGATGTTTACCATACGGTCTAACTTCTCTTCGGAAGAAGATACGGTAAAGTGGTTTAAAAGGTTATTCCAGTATTCTTTTAATTCTGCTAAAGCAGCGTCAGCTTTTTCTGTGGTATCAAAACGTTTTAATAATTCTTCTGCCGGTTTTCTGTTGATGCATCCGTTTTCAGCAGGACCATCCCATTTCTCGGCAACCGGATTCTCTACATAACCCAGTACAAAAACAAAGGATTTTGATTCGCCCGGTGCAAGAGAAACCTTGATATGGTGGGAACCAATCGGAGACCAGCCGCTTGCTACAGAGTTCTTAGAGGTTCCGTTTATGACAACTTCCGGCGCGGAATTTTCGCCATAAGCACCAAGGAAAGATTCACGGTCGGTATCGAATCCGGCAAGCTGGGTATTTACAGCATATACCGCATAATGATTACGGCGTTCGCGGTATTCTGTCTTATGATAAAGGGCAGAGCCGTGAATTTCCACTTCACCAGTACTGAAGTTACGCTGGAAGTTTGTCATATCATCCATGGCATTCCACAGACAGAATTCTACATAAGAGAATACGGAAATTTCTTTGTGTTCGCTGCCGTGGTTGGTCAGTGTCAGTTTGTTAATCTCACAGGTATTTCCCATAGGAACAAACATGGTCAGCTCTGCGGATAACTGATTTTTGCTTCCCTCAAAAACAGAGTAGCCTAATCCATGCCGGCACTGATAGGAATCTAATTCAGTCTTGGCTGGCATCCATCCCGGATTCCAGATGGTGTCACCATCTTTGATATAGTAATAATGTCCATTGCTGTCATAAGGAATATTGTTGTAACGATATCTTGTAAGACGAAGGAGCTTGGCATCTTTATAGAAACTGTATCCTCCGCAGGTGTTAGAAACCAGTGAAAAGAAATCTTCACATCCTAAATAGTTGATCCATGGAAGTGGAGTCTTTGGGGAAGTGATGACATATTCTTTCGCTGCATCATCGAAATGTCCAAATTTCATAATTAAATAACCTCCTTAAATACAATAAGTCCGAAAACGATTAAGAGAGGTATTTCTTTAGGTTGAGTATAATATAAGAATCAGGAAAAAGCAACAGAAATATTGAAGAAAGTATGCATTTTAGGAGAAAAGAGCGAAAATGACAGCTTTTTGTCATATGAATCGAAAACACCGAGTGATAACGATTAAGTAAAGAGAAAGAAAAAAATCGACTTAATATAGAAGAAAGAAAACAAGATTAGTAAAAAATGCACAAAACTGACGACTTAAAACTGGATAACTGTTACAAATATACAAAAAATAGTTGCATTTCACACTGAATATGTTATGATAAAGCTACGAAAACGATTAAGAAAAGCAACTCAAAACAGTGAGGTGCAAAAGATGGTATCTTTAAAAGACATTGCGAAAGAATGTGGTGTATCAACTGCAACAGTTAGCAAAGCACTGAATGGACAACATGATATTGGAGAAGAAACAAAAGCAAGAGTAAGAGAGACAGCAGAGCGGATGGGGTATTTTCCAAATGCAGCTGCCAGAGCATTAAAGACCAACCGTTCCTACAACGTAGGAGTCCTGTTTCAGGAAGAAGCAGGAAGTGGCCTGACACATGAATATTTTTCAGGTGTGTTAAATGGAATTAAGGTGCAGGTTGAGAAGATGGGATATGACGTGACATTTATCAACAACAGTTACGGAGTAAAGAAAACCTCATTTTTTGAACATTGCAGATACCGGAACTTTGAAGGAATCGTTATCGTGTGTGCTGATTTTGCCAGCCAGGGAGTGCTTGAATTAATGAACAGTGCATTCCCGGTAGTGACCATTGATTATACACATTACAATTGCACAGCAGTTTGTTCCAATAATGTAAAAGGAATGGAAGAGCTGCTGAAGTATATATATAAGAAGGGTCACCGAAAAATTGCTTACATACATGGACAGAAAAACTCGAATGTAACAAGAGAAAGACTTACAAGCTTTTACCGGACGATGGAAGAACTTCATATTAAGGTAAATGAAGATTACATTCGGGAAGCTGCTTATCTGGAAACAAAGGGAGCGGCGGAGCAGACAGAAATTTTACTTGATATGGATGACCCGCCAACCTGTATTCTTTATCCGGATGACACCTCTTTAATCGGAGGGAAAAACGTGATTATGGAACGTGGGATGCATATCCCGGAAGATGTTTCCATTGCAGGATATGACGGAACAAGAATTTCCCAGTTATCTCATCCGAGAATCACAACGATTCGTCAGGATACAGAAGAAATAGGAAGAGAAGCAGCACGGCGTCTGATTGATGCCATCGAGAAACCGAGAACTACTCTCATAGAGAGAGTCGTTATAGAGGGCACATTGATTACCGGCCAGTCGGTAGGAGAGCTGCCTGAAACAACATCCGAGGAGGATGAAAAATGAGAAGGAGGAGAACTCAATGAAAAAGAAACTTATCAGTACTTTATTATGCGTATCCATGGTAGCAGCTATGGTAGCTGGATGTGGATCAGGGGATGACACAAAGGATGCGAACAATGATGCATCCAACACAGAAGGAACAGCAGATGCAGATACGGACACAGACAGTGGTTCTGATTCTACAGAAGTAGAGAACACCATCACCGGTGATCCAAGTGCAGATGATGCATTCGTAGTATGGGGCTGGAACGATGACATCAAGAACATTTTGGATGGACCGTTTGCAGAGCAGTACCCAGACCTTGCAAAACGTATCGTATTCGTAAATGCAGGTGGATCTGATTATTATCAGACAAAGATTGATGAAATCTTAGATGATCCTGATAATGAATTGTATCCAGACCTGATGGGACTTGAGGTTGACTACGTTTTGAAATATGTAAACAGTGACTGGCTGACCTCAGTTGGTGACTGTGGAATTACAGCAGATGATTATGCAAATCAGTATCAGTACAATCTGGATCTTGGAACTGTATCCGGCGAAGATTCTTCTGATGCAAACAATGTAAAAGCATTATTCTGGCAGGCTACTCCTGGATGTTTCCAGTTAAGAGCAGACCTTTGTGAGAAATATCTTGGAACAACTGATGTAAATGAATTAAGCACAATGTTCTCTACATGGGATGGTGTTCTTGATGCAGCAAGAAAAGTAAATGATGCATCTAATGGAAAATGTAAACTGTTCTCCGGTTATGATGAGTGCTTCCGTGTACTTTCTAACTCAAGAGCAACCGGCTGGTATGGCGATGACGATGTTATTTCTGTTGATGATAACATGACACAGTATATGGAACTTGCTAAGACAATGGTAGACGAAGGATTAACCTATGAAACAGACCAGTGGTCAACAGACTGGTATGCAAACATGGAAGGTGACGGCGAGACATCTAATGCAGCAGTTGCTTACTGTGGATGCCCATGGTTCACATACTGGAGCTTAAAAGATACCTGGAAAGGTAACACAATCCTTGTAAATGCTCCGGAACAGTTCTACTGGGGTGGTACAGGACTTGCAGCAACAGCTAACTGTGCAGACAAAGAAATGGCTGGAACAATTATCAAAGCATTTACCTGTGACACAGACTTCATGGTATCTATCAATGCAAAGAACAGTGATTTCGTAAACAACAAAGAAGCTGTTAAGAAGATTTCTGAAGCAGGCGCAACATGTGACTACTTATATGAAGCAGCTGGTCAGGATATCATGGCATTCTACTTACCAATGGCTGATTCCATCAGTGCTAAGAATGCAACAGCAGAAGATCAGAACATCAACTCTGCTTGGTCTACTCAGGTGAAAGAGTATGCAGCAGGAAACAAGGATAAAGATACTGCAATCGCAGATTTCAAATCCGCAGTACATGACTCCTATTCATACTTAAAAGCTGAATAATCAGTAAAAGAACAATAACTATGCTGCCCTTTCCGGCATGGGAAGGGCAGCATTTATAAACAAAACTATTGGAGAGTTATTTTAAAATATAGGGAAATGGAAGATGGATTGAGAGGAGTTGGCAAAGATGGACAAAAAGAAAAAACGTAAACATATTGAATATGGCAGATATGGATACTTCTTTATCGCCCCATTCTTCATTGCATATTGTCTGTTTCAGTTATGGCCGTTATTTAATACATTTTACTATAGTACATTAAGCTACTATAAGAGAAACGGTAGAGAATTTATTGAATTTTGCGGATTAGACAATTTCAAAAATATTCTCGGACTGACAGCCGGTGAAAAAGGATATGCATTGATTTATTTGAAAAATACACTGACAATGTGGGTATGTAACTTTATTCCACAGATTTTAGTTTCATTGTTACTGGCAGTATGGCTGACTGATAACATTGTAAAATTAAAAGCTCAGGGCGCATACAAAATTATTATTTACTTACCTAGTATTATCACAGCAGCGTCTGTATCTGTTTTATTCAATGCAATGTTTTCCCAGTATGGACCAATTACACAGACTTTACGTGATATGGGAATCATTTCACAGAAATTTAACTTTATGACAAGCGTCGGCGGAACGCGGGGATTAATATCATTTATCCTCTTCTGGATGTGGTATGGAAATACAACCCTGTTGCTGATATCAGGAGTTTTGGGAATTGACCCAAGTCTTTATGAAGCGGCTGATATCGATGGAGCAACCGGATGGAAGAAATTCCGTTATTTAACACTTCCATTATTAAAACCGATTATGTTATACGTATTGATTACTTCCGCAATCGGTGGTTTACAGATGTACGATATCCCGGCATTATTCAATGTCAGTAAGTCAGGACTTATCGGACAGCCGGATGATTCATCCACAACAATGGCAATGTACATCATGAGATTATATCAGAGTGATGTAGGTAAGGCAGCAGCAGTATCTGTATTCCTGTTTATTCTGACCTTGATTATTAGTCTTATCTTCTTCGGAACGATGACGGATCGGAGCGAGAAGAAACATAAGAAAGGAGGGAATCGATAATGGCAAGTTTTGATATGGCAATGAGCGGACAGACATCCCAGCCAAAACAGAAAAGTTATTCGAAAGTATTACATACAAAAAGAGCAATCCGAGGTTTGATTTGTATCCTCTTCTGTCTCCTTAGTTTACTGCCATTCCTTTTAATGGTTATGAATGCGACCAGAACTTCTGGAGATATTCAGGCAGGTGTATCCTTGATTCCTTCCTCCCACCTGATGGAGAACTGGAACATGCTTCTTCAGAAGCAGAATGGTATGAGATTAACATTAGGAAGAGCAATGATTAACTCCTTATGTATCACAGTACCAGGTACCTTCCTTGCAGTATATTGTTCCTGTATGACAGCTTATGGAATTCATGTATATAACTTCAAAGCAAAGAAGTTTGCATGGGCGTTCATCATGGCAATCATGATGGTGCCGAACCAGATTACAATCATTGGTTTCTACCGTTTTATGTTAAAACTGAATCTGGTAGATACTTATATCCCATTGATTATTCCTTGTATCGCAGCACCGGCAGTTGTATTCTTCATGAAACAGTATATGGAAAGTACCTTATCCATTGAAATGATTGAAGCTGCACGAATTGACGGAGCAAGAGAATTCCGGATTTTCAATACCATTATCATGCCGATTATGAAACCGGCAGTAGCAACACAGGCAATCTTCCAGTTTATTGCACAGTGGAATAACCTCTTTACCCCAACCATCATGTTAACAACTGATGAGAAGAAAACACTTCCATTGTTTGTACAGATGCTGACATCTGATCAGTTCCGTGTAGATTACGGTGTTGTATATGTAGGCCTTACCGTAACGGTACTTCCATTAATTATTGCTTACCTTATCCTTTCAAAGTATATTGTAGCAGGTGTAGCACTTGGTGGTGTAAAGGGCTAAAACAAAGATAATTCTTTTTTCCATTTCCTCATACAAAATATAATTAAGCGCGAAGAGAGGCTGCTACAGCAGCCTCTCTTTGTGTGCATACAATCGCTTGCAATTAGACAAGTTCTGTGATACACTTTCAAACGTTGCAAGTACCCCGTAAAACCAAGGTCTTAGGGGAAGAAGAAACCGAGTGTTCGAGACCTTCCACTCGTAAAACAAAACTAGAGGAGACAAAAGAATATGAGAAACAAAAAAGTATTATTTATTGTGCAGGCTGCGTTAATTGCAGCAATCTATGTGGCACTGACTTATCTTAGCAGTATTGCAGGACTGGCATCCGGTACGATTCAGGTGCGTATTTCAGAAGCATTATGTATTCTGCCAGTATTTACGACTGCAGCAATTCCGGGATTATGGCTGGGATGTTTTCTGGCAAATATGCTGACAGGCGGGATTCCGGTGGATGTTGTGTGCGGAAGCATTGCAACTTTGATTGGAGCGTTTGGAACTTATGCATTAAGAAAGCATAAATTCGCATGTACATGGCCGCCGGTTATTGCAAATATGGTGATTGTACCTTTTGTATTACGCTATGGTTATGGCTTTATTACAGAATATAAAGGCGTTGACTGGTCGATTCCATTTAATGCACTTACTGTCGGAATCGGAGAAGTTATCACTTGTGTGATTTTAGGCAGTGTATTACTCCGGGTACTGAATAAGTACCGCAATGTAATCTTTCATGAATAAAAATAAAATAATACTTGCAATTTAAAATGCCATAAAATATAATGGTTTTAGACCAAAGAGGGTATATTCGAAAGAATATGCCCTCTTTTTACATCTGAAAAATACTTAAAGAGGGTGATTGATTGAAAACATTAGAGACAAATGACTGGATGATTTTAAATAGTATTATTTATAAGATTTATACGACGGAAGATGCAGATATTATGCGGGAGCAGTTTTTAGAGCAGATGAAGATGGTGCTGGATTTTGACAGTGCAGATTTTTTTCTCGCAGACAGCCAGGAGAGCAGGCATCTGGTAAGACCGGTCACTTATAATTGTGATGATGAATCCCCGATGTATGATGAAATGAATTCGAATCGCGGAATTGTATATAGCGGAAAGAGTCTGGTGTACCGGGAAACAGATATGATATCGGATGAAAAAAGGGTACAGACAGAATATTATCAGAAGGTGTACCGGCCAAATAACTGGCATTATGCAATCCAGATGATATTGGGAAGAAATAAAGAATTTTTAGGCGTTGTCACTTTTTACCGGACAATCGGAAAAGATAATTTCCAGTATGATGACATTTTTATTCTGGACATGTTGAAAGACCATCTGGCATTCCGGTTATATAAGGACGGACAGCAAAAGGATGAAAGGGCAGAGAAACTAACGATAACAGAAGTAACAGAGAAATATGAACTGACAAAGCGGGAGCATACGATACTGCAGCTTCTGATGCAGGGAAAGGATAATCATACCATCTGTGAAGAATTGTCCATAAGCGTAAATACATTAAAGAAGCATATCTTAAATATCTATCGGAAGCTGGGCATCAGAAACCGTGTCCAGATGTTTAAAATGATTAAAGAAAAAGAATAATGTGCAGGAGAAGACCTTTTTGTTTGAAAGATAAAGGGTCTTCTTTTTTGACTTGAGTAGTAAGAAAATCGCAGAGTATGGTTCTTGTAATTGCACTAATAAATTGAAAAGATACATTTATAAAATTTCTCTGAAATAAAGGAATGTTATATTGACTTATCCGGAATCAGCCGTTAAGATAGCAGTGTCAGAAACATATCGTATGTTTTCTATCAGAATTTAAATGGGGATATTTCCCTTTTCAGTGGCATTTCGCCAGAAAAATCCAAGAAACAGGTACAAGAAGCAAAAGGATGAAATAGTAAAAGACTGTGTTCGGGTTGTCAATCAGGCATTCTTTTACTATAATGAAAGGAGAAGTAGTGTATATGGAAAGAAAATGGAAAAGTTATGAGGAACTGGAGCTTTCGGATGATTTTATGTTTGCAAAGGTAATGCAGAATAAAATGCTTTGTAAGGAATTGCTGGAATTGATTATGGGGTTTCCAATTGCAGACATTGTATATCTGGAAGAGCAGAAGACTCTGGACGTGGCGGCAAATGCAAAAAGTGTGCGTATGGATGTTTATGCAGCAGATGAGAATCATACAATCTATGATATCGAGATGCAGACAGGAAAGAAAAAGCATCTTCCGAAAAGAAGCCGTTATTATCAGGGAATAATAGATATTGATGAGACGGATAAGGGTATTGAGTATCAAAGCCTGAATAAAAGTTATGTGATATTTATCTGTACATTTGATCCTTTTGATGAAGGCAGACATATTTATTCTTTTGAAAACCGTTGTATACAGGATTTGAACCTGGCATTGGGAGACGAAGCGGGAAAAATATTTTTGAGTACAATGGGATGGCAGGATGATGTCAGTGCAGAGATGAAAGCATTTTTGGAATACCTGTCTGAGAAAACAATAGAAACAGATTTCGTCCACCGGTTGGACAGGGAGGTTCAACGGGTTCGTGATAACCAGAAATGGAGGAAAGAATATATGCAGAGACAGTCGGACTGGATTGAAGATAGAGAAGAAGCAAGGGAAGAAGGAAAAGCAGAGGGAATTGTAACTGGAAAGAGGGAAATACTAAACCAGTATATTGAAAAGATGCGGACAAAGAACGTACCGGCAGGTGAAATAAAGAACAGCCTGATGGACATTTTTGCTCTGCCAGAGGATGAGGCGGAAGCATTATTAAAGGGTGTGAAGAAGTTATAGATATGAAATAAATATGATATCGGAGAAGCTCGCTATTGCCATAAACTATATGGAGTGTGGCAGTAGCGATTTTGTGTTGCCCTGCATATCTTATGTGATGCAGGGCAGGAGTTGACAATCTGGGGTATAATATGGGGGAAGAAAAGAGAATGAGGAAGATGATATGATAGAATTTAGACCAATAACCATAGATGACAGAGACTGGATGAGTGAAAAGCTCAGGGAAGATAACAGACAGGGCTGCGAATATAGCTTTGCAAATAACTTTATCTGGTCTGTGATATATAAAGTGGAAGTGGCAGAAGTCTGCGGCTGCTGCGTGATAAAATTCGATGCAGAAGGGGAAGACTGTTATGCATTCCCAATTGGAGCCGGAGATAAGAAGGCAGCAATTATGCAGCTCCTTACACATGCAAAAGAAGATAACAGCAAGCTCTATATTGAAAGTATTGAGGAGGCAGACCGGGAGTTTTTAGAAACGTATTTTTCCGGTATTTTTCAGATCGAAGAAAACAGGGACAGCTTTGATTATATTTATACAGTGGATAAGCTGACCAGTCTGGCAGGAAAGAAGCTTCATGGCAAACGAAATCACATTGCAAGATTTAAAGATGACGAGGATTGGAGTTATGAGCCAATGACAGCGGAAAATAAGCAGGAATGCTATGATATGAATCTTAAGTGGTGCGACCGGAGAGCCTGCAAGTGGAATGAGGATATGAGTGATGAGCAGTGTGCCCTGAATCAGGCAATGAAATATTTTGATGAGTTGCATTTAGAAGGTGGCATATTGCGTAAGGCTGGAGAAATCGTAGCATTTACCATAGGAGAACGATTAAATTCCGATACTTATGTCGTGCATTTTGAAAAAGCATTTCCGGAAATACAGGGTGCTTATCCAATGATTAATCAGCAGTTTGTAATGCATAATTGTCAGGAGTATAGTTATGTAAACCGAGAAGATGATGCCGGGGATGAAGGACTGCGAAAGGCAAAATTATCCTATTATCCTGATATTTTGCTGAAAAATTATACTGCACGGGAGATTTAAGATGGAAATACGGTTTGCAACAAAAGAGATGATTCCACAGATAAAAGAGATTTGGCATCGGGGCTTCGGGGATGAAGAGGACTATATGGAATTCTATTTCACGCACCGGTTTACGGAAGAAAATATGCTGGTGTGTATGGAAGATAAGAAGCCTGTGGCAATGACAACATTTCTTAAGGCGTATCTTGTGACCGGGGAAGGCGAGATACCGGTACATTATGCTTATGCAGTAGCAACCCTGCCGGAATACCGGGACAGGGGCTATGCAAAAATGCTGTTAGAAAAAGGAAAACAGCATTTCCTGACACCGATTGTCTTAGAACCAGCCAGCGAAAGCCTCATATACTATTATGAGAAGCTGGGATTCCGTATGGCATTTTGCGTAGCAGAGCGAACCATTCTTCCGGATGAAATTGCAGAAGCAAAAGGGGAAGAAAAAGGGAAGCAGGAATACTGGCTGCTTACAGTGACACCGGATGAGTATGTGCAGCTTCGGGATGCTTATTTTATGGGAAATGGTTATATCCGCTGGGATAAGGATGCAATCACTTATGCGTTGCTGGAAAATGACTATGCAGATGGTTATGCTTATAAAGTGCAGCACCATGGCAGAGAGGAGCTTTTATTATTCCGGGAAGAGGAAAATGCAATCGAAGTATTGGAAACAACTTTATCAGAGCAGGATTTGCTGGCGGTATTAAAGCGTCTTCGGATAAAAGTTCCGGTCAGAGTCAGAAAATCTCTGGCGGCAGTTGAAAGAGAAGAACGAGTCGGAAATGATAAAAAAGAACAGGGCTATCA
Organism: Roseburia sp. AF25-13LB; assembly: GCF_003478915.1. Taxonomy (NCBI): domain Bacteria; kingdom Bacillati; phylum Bacillota; class Clostridia; order Lachnospirales; family Lachnospiraceae; genus Roseburia; species Roseburia sp. AF25-13LB. The sequence goes on along the minus strand of NZ_QUFO01000009.1, from coordinate 68,695 downwards.
GAAAAAAGATTTTGGCATGATAACCGGCTGTGATGAGGTAAAGAATGGGTACTTGAATCTTACGCTGGAGTAGAAACTTTATGAGATAAATTCTATATGAGAGAAGAATTTTATAAGAAGATAATGAAATGCTGCTTTAGAATAGCAAGTGTGAAAGGAGGTGTTATATGATTGGAATATATATCTGGATTCCGTTTGTAGGAACATTTTTAGGGGCGGCCTGTGTGCTGTTTATGACTGGGGAGTTGAAGCCGCTGGTGCAGAAATCCCTGCTGGGATTTGCATCCGGAGTCATGGTGGCAGCGTCGGTATGGTCGCTATTGATTCCGTCTTTGGAAATGTCAGAAGAAATGGGAAGGTTGTCATTTATTCCGGCAGCAGTTGGATTTGCCCTTGGAATTGCATTTTTGCTGATTTTGGATAGGATTATTCCGCATTTACATTTAAACAGTGATGAGCCGGAGGGAATTAAAGCACACCTAAAAAAAACAACCATGCTGGTACTAGCAGTTACCTTACATAATATTCCGGAAGGGATGGCAGTGGGTGTAGTATTTGCAGGATTTCTGATGGGCAGCGGAAATATTACTTTGACAGGAGCACTTGCCCTGGCAATCGGTATTGCCATTCAGAATTTTCCGGAGGGAGCAATTATATCCTTGCCACTTCGCAGTGAAGGAACCGGAAAAGGAAAAGCATTTCTTTACGGTGCATTGTCTGGCATTGTAGAGCCGATAGCTGCAATTATAACCATTGCAGCAGCATCCATAGTGATTCCGATTCTGCCGTATCTGTTATCGTTTGCAGCAGGCGCCATGATTTATGTGGTAATCGAGGAATTGCTGCCGGAGGCATCCACAGGCAGCCATTCGAATATTGCAACCATATGGTTTTCAGTAGGATTTCTGCTGATGATGATACTGGATGTGGCACTGGGATAGAAAATCCCGGATAACTGATAATTTGAGGAATATCTCATTTTTATCAGCTTTCCGGGATTTTTTTACTGTCGGAAGATACCACTTTTAAGATAAATTCAATAATTTCTGTATTGCTTCCTGCATTTCCGGGTGCTTCCGGTATTGTAGAATCAATTCTTTTTCATGTCTGGTCAGAATAATTTTTTCGGAATCGTCATAACCGAAAGTTCCAAGAATGTCATTGATTTTATATATTTCGCATAAGAGCAAAAGCGTATCGGCATCCGGCTGGGTCTGACCGCTTTCCCAGCCATAAATGGTTTTTGGCGCTACCGGGACAGATTTCTCACTTAACTGGATGGAGACATCCGTTACGGAAAGCTGGTTGCGTTTGCGATATTCTTTTAATACTTTTGCGATGTTTGCATTTTTCATTTTTTCACCTCTTTTTTAATCATAAACTAACATATTTTGAACGTCAAACAATTCTCGGATAACAGGAAAAATGAATGTTGATATTCTCTTTAAGAAAGAATATAATGCTATTTATAAGAAAATATTCCCGGAGTCAGAGAATATTATGAGTTGGAATCTTTTAAAGAGAGAAAGAAAAATGGCAAAGACAATAACAGAAAAATTAGCAATATACATAGCAGATAATCATTTATCCGTAACACAGGTTGCACGGGATACCGCCATTTCGGAGGATAAACTGCAGGTGGGAGCAAAAGAAAGCCTGAACGCAACAGAGTTTCTGGAATTGTGTTCCTATTTGAATGTGAAACCGGAAGAATTGAAGAAATGGTGAGTTAAATGCAAAGATATCGATGCACGAAAGATAATATCATAACACAGACCAGCGTCTGTCCGGTATGCAAGGAACGGGCGGAACTGGAAAAATCCGACATTTACTGGTGTGATACCTGTAACATTCCTTTATATCAGAAAAAATGTTCCTGTGGCAGTAAGCCAAGGAGAATGGTATCGGATATCCGCCCGGTATTTCCGGAGGAAAGATTGCTGTTAGAAATTTTGCTGAAAAAGCCATTTGCATTTTTAAAAGATTCGGTATGGAATGGCTCCGGAAATAAATATTATGTCAATGGCAAACGAATTGACTTTTCTGTAAAAGATTTAATAGAAGTAGACGCAGAAGAAGTGCGTAAGCAGTATGAGGATTTGAGAGAACAGAATACCTATCAGTATTTTGATTCCTATATAAAAAGATTCTTAGAGGAGAACCGGGAGCGTTATGAAGAGATAACCACAGAAGCGACCGGTTATATCAGAGAGAGCACGAAGAATTATAAGATTCAGGATATGTTTGTCTCTTTTTCCGGTGGAAAGGATTCCACGGTGGTATCCAGTCTTGTAATGCGGGCGTTATCAGAACCGAAGATACTTCATATTTTCGGGGATACTACATTGGAATTTCCGGAAACCATGCACTATGTGGAGCGGTTTAAGAAAGAGCATCCGAAGACACCGGTTCTGTCATCGAGAAATAAAGAAAAGAATTTTGAAGAACTGTGTGAACTGATGGGACCGCCAAGCCGTGTCATGCGCTGGTGCTGTACTATTTTTAAAACGGGAGCAATTCAGCGGAAGATAAAAGCGTTGTTTGGTGATAAAGATAAAATAATTACATTCTATGGAATCCGGAGAAGTGAGTCTGCCAGCAGAAGCAAATATGAGCGGGAGACAGAAGGCTCGAAGATTACGAAGCAGATTACGATTTCGCCGATTATTGACTGGATGGACTTTGATATCTGGCTGTATCTTCTGACTACAAAGACAGATTTCAATGACGCATATCGCTGGGGTTATACCAGAGTAGGCTGCTGGTGCTGCCCGAATAACAGTGCCTGGTCAGAATTTTTATCAAGAATTTATATGCCGGAGCAGTCAAAGCACTGGCAGGAATTATTGGTTGATTTTGCAAGGCGGATTGGCAAGCCGGATGCAGAAAGTTATATCCGGGATGGCAAATGGAAAGCCAGACAGGGCGGAAATGGCGTGGAATATGCCAATAAAGCAGTGGTGTCATTTAAACCCTGTGTATTGGAAGAAAACAGCTTTAATTATGAATTGCAGCGGCCGATTTCAGAAGAATTATATGAGCTATTCCGGCCGTTTGGATATATCAATAAGAATCTTGGAAATGAGCGTTTGGGAGAAGTGTTTATTACCACAAAAAATGGCAATCCAAGAATAAAATTGCAGGGACGAATAGGTAAGACCACTCTGAAGGTGACAATTTATGATACGCATCTGGATGGAGCAAAAAATCTGGAAACAGCGGAAGATAAGATAAAATGCCAGCTGACCAAATATCAGCTCTGCATGGGCTGTAAGGCCTGTGAAAGTATCTGTAAGCACAATGCGATTGTTATCCGGGATGAAAAGGACGGAAGCATTTCCTATCATATTTTGGATGAAAAATGTGTCCGCTGTGGAGAGTGCGTCAACCATTATGTAGGTGGCTGCTATATTAGAAAAGTGCTGGCAACAAAACGAGGAAAAAGGGAAGAGTAAGAAGAATGGGAGCAATGATAAAAAAGATTCGACTGAAAGGTCATGAGACATTTATATTGCGGGAAGGCTGGCTGACAAAGGGACTGGCAGCAGCAGAAAAGGATGGAACGGTATTCAGTAAAAACTCCGGGGCAGATGCTTTGGGAGTCGGAACCAATATGGCAAAGGCAATCCGTTACTGGATGCAGTCGGCCGGATTCATTGGAAAAACTGAAAACAGGGCAGCCGTAAAACTGGAATCACTTGGTCAATTAGTATATCAGAAGGACCCGTATTTTGAGGATGATTTTTCCTATTGGCTGGTACATATGAATCTGGTGACAAATGCCGAGGCAGTTACAAGCTGGTATCTTTTCTTTAATACGCTGCAGGCAGAAGAATTTACAAGAACAGAACTGGAAGATTATATGCTGCGGGAATATGCAGTGGAAACGGGACGGACAGAGATACCAAGACGTTCGCTGGCAGATGATTGCAGTGCCATACTCCGGATGTATAGCAGGGATCATGTGGAGGATTACGACCCGGAGGATAAGAGCATCAGTCCTTTTGCACACCTTGGATTATTAAAGCTGGATGGTGGGAAATACCGGAAGAGCCAGCCGAATTTAAACCGGCTCAGCCCATTTGCAGTCTGGTATCTTATCGAAAAGATGTGGAAAGAAAATAAAACGAATAGCATCAGTATTGCAAGCCTTTTGGAAGATGCAAAAGGTCCGGGAAAAGTCCTGCAGTTAAAACGGGCTGCATTGAATGAATATCTGGATAAACTGGATAACTATGGCTATATCCGGCTGAACCGGACTGCGGGGCTGGATATGGTATACAAAAACGAAGAGAAAAATTGGGAGCCGCAGAAAGTTGCGGAATTATATTATGAAAAATAAAGGAAACGATGAAGATGAAGAGACTGAAAGATTTCGTTGAGATAGATAAAAGATTTCAAAATTCCATAAATTTGCAACTGGATTTGCAGGATGATACCAAGCTGGAAAGTTATATTCCAACCAAATCATCTTTATTAATTCTGCAAAAATATCTGAAATCCGTAATGGGACAGGAACAGGAAAAAGCAACGATTCTGATTGGACCTTATGGAAAAGGAAAATCACATTTACTGCTGGTATTGTTGCAGATTCTTTCTGCACCGGAAAATGAAAAGGTAAATGACCTGGTTCAAAGAATCAGCAAATTAGATGCAGAAACAGCAGAATTAGTGGAACAGTACCGGAGTCAGAAGAAAAAATTCCTTCCGGTTATTGTATCCAGTTCGAATATGAATCTTTCGGATGCCTTCGTCTTAGGACTGACAGAAGCATTGCAGTATGCAGGACTTAGCGACATTGTTCCGGACAGCTATTATAAGGAAGCAGAAAAGGCAGCGGATAACTGGATGGAAAATTATCCCAAGACTTATCAGAAGTTTGCAGAACTGATGCATTCAGAGCATGGTCGCTCCATTGAACAGTGGAGAAAACAGATGGATAAAATGCAGGAAGATGCCTTAGAAGCATTCCGGGAAATTTATCCGAAAGTGACTTCCGGCAGCCAGTTCCAGCCGATTGTAAATATTGAAACCATGAAGGTCTATGAGGGCATCAATCGTATTTTATGTGAAAAATACGGTTATGCAGGCATTTTCCTTGTATTCGATGAGTTCAGCAAATATGTGGAAGGTCATGAAGAGGCAACCTTTGCAAGAGATATGAAGGTATTGCAGGACATGTGTGAGCTGGCAAATTCCGGCAAAGAGGAAATTCATATCGTATGTGTTGCCCACAAGAGTATTAAGGAATATGGACATCAGTTATCAAAAAATATAAAGGATGCTTTTGATGGAGTAGAAGGAAGATTAAAAGAAGTCCGGTTCGTAGTATCTGCGAAGAATAATTTTGAACTGGTGATGGACGCCATTCATAAGGATATAGAGGAATGCAGACGTGTGGCAGCAAAAAATGCAGAGTGGAAAAAGGTGTTAGAAGATACCTATCAACTGCCTTGCATTTCTGCACTTTTTGAACAGGAGGAGTATGACACAGTAGTAAAGGAAGGCTGTTTTCCTTTGCTGCCGCTTACCGTTTATCTGTTATTAGGAGTCAGTGAAAAAGTGGCACAGAATGAGCGCAGCGTGTTTACTTTCCTTGCAAATAATGAGCCGGGTTCACTGGTACGCCTGATTGAAGAAGATGAAAAGGAAGCCCATGGAATCGGTGCGGCAGTCGTTTATGATTATTTTTCCAGATTATTCCGGGAAAATACAGACCTTATCCATATTCATGCGGAATGGCTGAAGGCAGAGTATGCCCTTGGAAAGGCAGAGTATGAGGAAGAAAAAAACATCATCAAAGTAATGGCATTGCTTAAGATGATGGGAAATGAAGAAGAACTTCCGGTAAACGATGAAAGCATCTATCTGGCAAGCGGACTGGAATATGGAATTGTAAAAGAAAAATTAGAACAGTTAAAAGAAGCACAATTAATACAGTGGAGAAACCGGACTGCTTCTTATGATTTTAAAAATAATGTCGGTGTAGATATCGAAAAAAAGATTCAGGAAGAAATACAGAAACAGAAAAAAGTAAATATCGAAAAAGTGTTAGGTGAAATTGCAGAATTAGATTATGTCCTGCCAAAGCAGTATAATCAGGAATTCACCATGACCAGATATTTTCATTATGAATATAAAAAGTTAGAGCAGTTTCTTGCATTAAAGAAGGCAGAATATCTTTTTGAAGAGAAACCCGCAGACGGAAAGATTATCGCATTGACGGATGCAGATAAGACAACAGATATGGAAAAAGTCCAGCAGCATCTGAAGGAGTTAAAGGACGAGCGAATCGTAGTCCTCATTCCGCGAGAACCGTTAATGGAAGAAGAAAATATCCGGCGTCTGATAGCAGTTCGGCAGTTAAAAGAAGATAAGACATTTTTAGAAGAAAATGCAGTATTGCAGCAGGAATTGCAGCTATATGAAGAAGATTTGATTTATGAAATCAATGCGGCATTAGAAAAGCGTTATCTTCCGGAAAATGGAAACTGCACAGTATTATGTGGAATTGTTTCCCGGAACAAGAGTAAATCAGTAGGTGAATTTAATCGTACGCTCAGTAGAATCTGTGAGGAATATTATAATCTGACTCCGAAAATTAATAATGAAATGATTAACCGCAGAAAGGTGTCGTCCCAGACAAAACGTGCCAGAAGAACCATTGTAGATGCTGTTTTAAATGGAAAAGAAATGGCGCAGTGGGAGAACGGTTCGGCGGCAGAAGCAACCATTTACCGGGCAACCTTACGGGTACTGGATGAAGGAAGAGCAGAAGAGGGAAGCCAGCAGGTATTACAGGAAATCATGGAATATATCAACCGCTGTGCCGGGAAAAAACACAGTTTTTCCGAACTTTATGAAAGCCTTTCCGGAAAAGGCTATGGAGTAAGAGAAGGTATCATTCCAATTTATATCGCAAGGCAGATTGCGGAACTTGAGGATACACCGGTCATTCTTTTGCAGGAGCGTGAGGTGGAGATTACGCCGGAAATATTTGACAACATAGAAGAACATCCGGAGAATTACAGCCTCTATGTGGAAAAGGAAACGGTAAATAAAGAGAAGTATATTAAGCAGTTAGAAGAAATTTTTTGCGGACAGGATACCTATCAGAGTATTGGAAAACGAAACCGGCTTTATGAACTGGTACGAGCAATGCAACGGTGGTACAGAAGTCTGCCGCAGATTGCTGTTTCCTTTCAGACCTGCCCGGAAGGCATGGATGAGGAAGCTTATGTATTTATCAAGGGGCTTCGTAAGATTCTTAAAAATATGGAGCCGAACCCAAGGGAAATGCTGTTTGAACAGCTTCCGGGACTGGTAGAGAAAAAGAATTTAAAGGAAACGACACGGCAAATCAAAGAGGGAAAAGAATATTTAGATACCTTCCTTTTTAAGAAAAATGAGCAGGCAATAGAGGTCACAAAGAAAATCTATGGCGCAGCAAAAGAAGACAGTCTTTCTGGCGTTTTAAAGGCATGGTATGAGGAACAGGGGAAGGCGGCAAAGAGTTTTCTGGCCAGCAATCAGGTGACGGCATTGATGGGCTATTTATCCAGAATGCAGACCCACAATGAACAGGAAATTGTAGAACATCTTTCCAAGGCAGTCCTTGATATTTATATGGAAGACTGGCGGGATGAGTCCTTGAAGCAGTATGAAGAAGAGCTTGCCCGGTTAAAGGCAGAGATTGAACACATCGGAATGGAACAGAGTGAGTCCGGCAGCAGGCAGATGATAGAATTTACCGGAAGTGATGGAAAAAAGGTAAAGAAATTCTATGAAGCAGAGGATGACAGCACCAGTTATTTTCTGAAAAATGCCATGGAAGAAGCTATGGAGGAATTCGGAGACAGTCTGGAAGTGAACCAGAAGGTAGCAGTACTGGTTCAGATGATAGAGAAACTGACGAAGTAGCAAGGAGTTGTAGTTATGAATACAGAAGAAATTATTTATCTTGACAATGCGGCAACAACATATCCAAAACCGGAAGTAGTATATACGGAAATGGACCGGGTCAACCGCAGCCTTGCATTTAATGCAGGGAGGGGTTCCTATGCCCTTGCAAAAGAGGCGGATGAAATTATCGCGGAAACAAGAGAATCACTGCTTGATTTAGTACATGCAAAAGAACAGGCAGAGGTGGTTTTATCTGCCTCTGCTACTGTTGCTTTCAATCAGATCATTGGCGGAATGGACTGGAAGGAAACGGATGTGGTTTATGTCAGCCCTTACGAACATAATGCGGTGGTTCGCCCACTGGATTTATGGAAAGAGCGGATTGGGTTTACCACAATAGAGCTTCCTTTGGAAAAAGAATCCTTAAAAATTGATTTGGAAAAAATGGAATATCTTTTTACGGAGCAGCCGCCAACTCATATCTTTCTGTCACAGGTCAGCAATGTGACAGGTTATATACTCCCCATCGAAGAAATATGCAAAATTGCAAAGAAATATGATGCAATCACAGTAATCGATGCATCCCAGTCCCTTGGGCTGACAGAGCTTGATATGCGAAAAGTTCCGGCAGATATTGTAGCATTTGCCGGTCATAAAAATCTGTATGGTCCATTCGGAACAGGAGGATTTTTCTTAAGACATGGCATAAAGCTGAAAGTTTTTCTGGCAGGAGGAACCGGCAGTGATTCCCTGAATCCGAAGATGCCATTGGAAAGCCCGGCACGTTATGAGGCAGCCAGCCCCAATATTGTAGCAATAGCAGGACTTTGGGCAGCCCTCATGGAGATAAAGGCAGCCGGAACGAAAGGCTGGCTGGCGCATGAACAACAGTTGACTGATAAATTAATTGCGCAGTTAAAACGGATTCCAGGTGTGAAATTATATGGAGATTTCGGGCAGGACAAAGTCGGAATTGTTCCTTTCCATATCCGGGGCTATCAGGCGTCCGAGGTGGGATTGCTTTTGGACACAGACTATGGAATTGCCGTAAGAACTGGATATCACTGTGCACCACTGATACATAAGCATTTAAAGGATGAAGCTTCCGGCGGCGTCGTCCGGATCGGAATCGGAAGATATACCACGGAGAAAGAGATAGATACACTGGTTGCCGCAGTAGAGGAACTGGCGGAGTAGGAGGAAGAAGATGGAGAATGAAGTTATGAGATCTCATATGATGAAATTTTCCTTGGAAGATTTAAAAAGTTTTCTTGGAGAAGATATTGTGGAATCTTTACTTGAATGGAATACAGGAAGTGAAGCTCTGCTTACGAAGAAAAGATTGGTTGATATGATCATGTGCATTTATGGGGTGAATATTTTAAAGAGTAAGGAATTCAGACATCATATTTTGAGTACCTTTCAAAAAGAAGATATTCTGGATTTTCGTGTGGAATTGCCTGAAAAATATAGAACCTGTGAGAATCCGGAATTGATTATAGATGTAGTAGCGAAGAAAAACTGGCGTGAAAGTCAGATAAATAATCATGTACTTCATTTGTTGAACTATTCGGAAAAAGATATTTTTCAGGAACAAAGTGTAGAGGAAGTTTCATCTGAAAAAATTGCATCATATGATAAGTTTTATGAATTGTTGGATTATCAATATATTATTCGCCAGAGAGCACTGAATATACTGACTTCAGAATATAAGCAAAGACGTTTTTTAATACATATGCCGACCGGAACGGGGAAAACCAAGACGGCAACTCATATTATATGTCATCACTATAATTATAATTTAAAGAAACAGGGATTGATTGTCTGGATAGCACATACCACAGAATTGTTGCAGCAGGCATATGACACATTTGTTAATGTTTGGAAGAACATAGGAAATGGAGAAATTTCAACGTATAAACTTTGGGGAGAACATAATATAGAAGCTATTCCAGAAGATATGTCTGGTTTTATGGTCTGTGGAATACAAAAATTGCAGTCTATGAAGGAAAATCAACCGGACAAATTTCAGAAGCTTGTAAATGCTACCAGATTAGTTGTATATGATGAGGCACATAAAGCAGCAGCTCAGGAGACAAGAAATGTAATTGAACATTTTATGCGTAGAACGGGAGAAATGAAGGATTGTGCGTTGATGGGATTATCGGCAACGCCGGGCAGAACAACAGAAATGAGTTTTGAAAATGATTTGTTAGCATCGACGTTTGGAAACAAAATCATATCCATTGATACGAAAGTTATGAATGAAGTGAATTTGTCCAGACAGGAAGCACTCAATGCAGAGGTGGAAAAAGATATTATCCGTTATTTTCAAAACAGAGGTGTGCTGGCAAAGATAAAGAAGAAAGAGCTTACATATGCAGAAAAATTAACAGATGAAGAACTGTCAAAGATAAAAGTAATAGCCACGAAGAATGGTTATTCCGATTTCTCGCCTGCAGCACTTAATGTGATTGGAAAAAATAAGAGCAGAAATTTGCGGATTATGCAGGAATTAAGAGCACTAAATCAATCACAGACACCTACAATCGTTTTTGCGTGTTCTGTAAAACATGGACAATTACTTTCTTCCATGCTTACTCTGGAAGATATACCTAATGCATTGGTAATAGGAGAGATGTCAGCAACTGAGAGAAGGGAAGCAATCCGGAAGTTTAAAGATACAAAAAATGATATGAATATTCTGATTAATTATGAAGTGCTGACAACAGGGTTTGATGCAACAAACATTGAATGTGTTTTTATTGCAAGGCCAACACAATCAGTAGTTCTATATAGTCAGATGTTAGGGCGCGGACTTCGTGGACCACAGATGGGCGGAAAAAAGGAATGTTTATTAATAGATGTAAAAGACAATTTGAATCAGTTTAATGAAAATATGGCATTTTCACACTTTAATAATTATTGGAATGCATAGGAGGAAAAGTTATGGCAAAAGACATATTTGTAATTCAGACAATGGGAGATGCACTGAGAAATACGGGTTATAAAAATATTGAATGTGCAATGGCAGAAATTATTGATAACTCTATTCAGGCAGAGGCAAAAGATATTTTAATAATTGTATCAGAAGAATATAATCCCGAAACAGGAAGAAATAATATCAAAGAAATCGGATTTCTGGATAATGGAAAAGGAATGGAGCAGTTAGAACTGGAAAGCTGTCTTGGAATTGGATATTCCACAAGAACTGACAGAAAAGGAATGGGAAGATTTGGAGTTGGTTTGCCGCAGGCTTCTTTATATGCATGCCCATCAGTTGATGTGTACTCCTGGCAGAATGGATATGATAATTGCAAGAAAGTATTTTTGGATATAAATAAAGTAAAGGATGGAGCGCAGACCGTATTGGAAGATCCGGTGCAAAGTGAGATTCCTTCAAAATACAAGAAGTATTTAACCTATAAAATGCAGGGGCAGAATGATGCTGTAAAAGAATACAATTTTATGGAGAGTGGCACATTTGTATTGTGGAAAAACTGTGATAGAGTAGTGCCTAAAACAGTATCATTTCTGTTTAAAAAATTGGAATTTGCATTAGGACAAAAGTTCAGATATTTTATTCATGATGGAATCTGTAATATCAGTTTAATTCATCATGAAAATCAGGATAATTCAAAAAGAATAATGCCAAATGATCCGCTGTTTCTCATGAAACCAAATTATGTATTGGGAAATCCTGCAACACCGGAAAATATCTGTCCAGGCGATAATATAAATTACACAGAAAGTATTTTTGAACCTTATACAGATGAGAAGCATACAGATGGAGTTATTTATTTTCCTATTCAATATATTGATAAGATAACAGGAGAAACAAAGGAACACAACATTGAAATTCGTTTTTCAAAAGTAAAAAAGGAATTTTATGACAAGACAGCAGTAGCAGGAGATCCGGGTGGAAAGCCATTAGGAAGCTATGTAAAAAAATTGGAAGGAATATCAATTGTACGGGCAAATAGAGAAATTGATTTTGGACAGTTCGATTTTTATGAAAATATTAATCAGCCGCAACATAGGTGGTGGGGCTGCGAAATTAAATTTGATCCTGTTCTGGATGAAGCGTTTGGAGTGGCAAATAACAAGCAGTTTGTCGAATTGAGAAAGATAGATAAAGATGATTATTTGGATGAGCCTGTAAAACCGGTATGGGTACAGTTGTATAGCATAATTCATCCTACAATAGAACGGATGTATAAAGAAAATAAGAAGACCAGAGAAAATGCAAGGTCTTCAAAGGATATAGATTCTCCGACAACGAAAATAATAAATAAAGTAGAAGAAAGTGAAATACCGAATGAGGAAAGTGAATCCGCAGAGGTAAGAAGAACTACTTCCAAAGAGGAATTATACGAAAAGAGCAAACAACAGTTAGAAGAGAGAGGGGTTATAGATCCTCAGCAGGAAGAAATCGTAAATAATCTTAAAAATCAGGTTAATATAGACTATCAGAATATGGGAAAACTGGCAGCTTTATTTGACTATTCATTTGGTTTGGGAAACTGTTATGTAAAGTTTAATATGGATCATATTTTTTATAAGACATTTCTTGAAGATTTGATAAAATCAAATGATGCAAAGGTTGCATTTGAACTTTTTGTGGCATCCTTAGTTAAGGCAATTGATGAGACTAATCGCAGACAGGAAGATGAGAATGATAATCTTATTGCTACATGGAATGAAAAATTAAGAAAATATATCAATGCACAACATGGAAGTTTGAAATAGCAGGTGATAACGTGAGTATCTTAATATCTGATGAAATAAAGAAATGTATCTATAAGGAATTACAAAGTTGTCATCAATCCATTGTAGTTATTACTGCGTTCTGCAAGCAAAATGCACTTGAGTTTATGCAGAAAAATTGTAATGAGACAATAAAGGATAAGACGTTAATTGTGCGTTTTCAATTAAAAGATATTATTAATGGTGCAACTGATTTGCAAATTTATGAGTATTGTAAATCACATGAATGGAAAATGTATGCTTATTTTGATTTGCATGCAAAAATGTATATATTTGATGATAAGAATGGAGTGATAGGAAGCGCAAATTTAACAAATAAAGGAATACTGCTGGAAGAAGGCGGTAATCTTGAAATGGCTGAAAAATGTGAAGTGGATGAAACAGATATACAAAGAGTAAACTGTCTTATAAAAGGCTCCGTGGAAATGGATGACCGAATATATAGTATTATGAAGGCAGAAGCATTAGACAAGATGAAAAATAGAACTTCTTCTGAGTTGGGCTGGTCAAAAAGGATTACCGACTTGTTTCGTCCGGTAGAAAACATGTTATTCGTAAATGATTTTCCGGAATATGATACAGCGAAGGAAAGCTTAGGGCAGAAAATAGAATTTCTGGAAATGAGTAAAGGAGAATCATTAACTGAAATACAGCAAGCATTTTCGTTATGCAGAGCATACCGATGGCTCTTAGAATTATTGCAGAAACATAGTGGTGAAATGTATTTTGGTGAAATTACGGTAGAATTACATAGTGCATTAGTAAATGATCCAAAGCCATATCGAAAAGATGTAAAAGTACTTCTGGCAAGATTGTTAGAGTGGACACAGGAGTTGGAATGCAAAGAAGTCATTGTGGACAGACCGAGGCATTCGCAACGGGTGAGATTGAGCCAGAAAGTGAATTAGAATATTTAAATAGTATTTTTAATAGACTACACATTTTGAATGAATTTTCAAGGTGTGTAGTTTTTTTGGGTCGAAAAATGTAGATGGAATTCATGGAAGTGGAAATCTTTGCCACAATGTTAAGTGGTGAACTTAAATTATTTTTGATTTTGTGCTTGTGTAGCAGGAATGAAGGAACTTCTCTTATATGGTTATTTATGGTATCATATAAGAGAAGTAGTACTATATAATCAGAAAGAAACAAATAACCTTGATTACAGGAGGTATGGCAATGAGAAATTGGATGGATTTAAATGGCGATGGAGAAATAGATAGCTCAGAAATGATGTTTGCAGGAGAAATGCTTTGCACTAGCAGGGAAGAACATGAAGTATTATTTGGAGATGCCGGAGACTTCGAGGATGACGCAAAGGATGATTTGTATGAGAAAGAATTCATTTGGACAGGGACTGGCAATATTCCTTGTAATAATAGGCGTTCTGTTTGTAATAGGTTCCATAGGTGAAGCAAGTGAGCCTAAGTGCATTAAGGCAGGATGTGATAATAAGCAGGCAAGTGGAAGCAGCTATTGTTATTTGCATAAACCATATACGGGAAGCAGTACATCCCATAGCAGTTCATCATATAGCAATAAATCGTCTGGCAGTACTTCTAAGAGCAGTACAAGTAACTCTGGTTCAAGTAGCAGTTACAATAATAAATCAAATTCTACAAACAAGTCATCATATAGCAGTGGTACAAAGAAAAGTACAACGACAAAGAAGAGTACATATGACTCTTATGATTACTTCCTATTAGGAACACTGTAAATACAAGGCTTTTCGGAGCCTACAAACCAGAAAAAATAATATTTGATCTATCACATTACGCAAAAAGCCGTCCGGCATGAAAAACGGGCGGCTTTTTTGCGTGGATAGACGGAAAGGAGGCGCAAAAATAACTACAAAATTTTAGCGTTCAAATTTGTGCAACTTTAACGAAAAGGAGGATCGTAAATGGCCGATGAAAAACTGAACACAGGCCCTGCGGAGAATACTTCCCCGGAGGCCGCCGGGTCTATCACCACACCCGAACAGGCCGCAGCGTCTGAGCCCCAGCAGGAACAGACCGGGCCTGCCATACCTGAGTCCGGCGATGTGGTTGTGTCCTTTGACAAAATCAATGAACTTATGGCGGAAAAGAGGCAGAACGCCCGCGCCGAAGTCGAAAAGTCGGAAACCCCCGAAACGCCAGAGGCGGCAGCCCCCGGAGAAACACCGCAGCCCGCCAATACGGAGGAACCGAAAAAGCCGCGCCGTGGCCGTCCGCCGAAAGCGGAAAAGGCTGCGACTGAAAATCAGAAAGCGGAGAAATCGGCTGGGGCTCGCAAGGGCCGCCCACCCAAGGCGGATAAGGCGGCCCCTGACAAGCCCAAGCCGTCCAAACGAGACAAAGTGTCCCGAAGCGATGGAAAGGCCCCGGATGCCAAGGAGCCCATTAAGCCCGCACAGGATACGGCACTGAAGGAAACTGCTGCTGTGGAACAGACGGCTCCCGAGCCGACTACACCGCCCCGCCCGGTTGAGGAAGGCAAGCTGGTTTATCTGAAACTTTCCGAGGTTCATCCGTTTCACACATTCCGTCCGCACCCCTTTAAGGTACGGGACGATGCGAAGATGCAGGAAATCGTTGCTTCTATCCGCGTAAACGGTGTAATGGTTCCCGGTCTTGCCCGCCCGGAGAAAGATGGAAACGGCTATGAAATTGTAGCGGGCCATCGCCGTACCCACGGCAGTGAGCTGGCTGGACTGGAGGAAATGCCCTTTATCGTCCGTGAAATGACCGACCACGAAGCGGTACAGGCCATGAAGGACAGCAACAAGCAGCGTGACGGGATGCTCCCCAGCGAATTGGCCGCGCTGCTGGAACTCGAGGTTGAGGACATCAAGCATCAGGGCGGGCGGCTGAAAGGTGTTGCGGAAGGCGATGTCGGGAAACGCTCGGTTGAGATTGTAGGCGAGGCGCATGAAATGAACTATAAAAAGGTCATGCGCTACTTGCGGCTCAACTCCCTTGTGCCGGAGCTTCTGGATAAGGTAGACGATAAAAAGATGGGCTTCATGCCTGCCGTGGAGCTTTCCTACATCAAACCGAAAAATCAGAGGCTTATTGCTGTTTCCATTGACGGGGAGCAGGCTTCGCCCTCGCTGGCCCAGGCCAAACGGCTCCGGGAGCTGGATAAGGAAGGCAAGCTCAACGGCGATGTCATTGACGGTATCTTATCAGAACAGAAAAAGGAGGATCGAGGCGTGATTATTTCTACTGCGGAACTGGAAAAGTATTTTGGCAAGGAGGTCACTCCCGCCAAAATGAAAGAACAGATTATGTCCCTGCTGGATGACTGGAAAGAAAAACAGCCGCCGGAGCTGGCAAAAGCCCCGAAAAAGCAGGAACTTGACAAGTAACAACTTCGAGACACTTTGTCCCGAGGGCCCCGCCCTCGCGCAGAGGCTCTGGTGGTATATATCCCCCGTCGCCGCCTGTTTTTTAGTACAGCCGGGAGTGGGCCGTCAAGGGTGCAGCGCACCGCCGTTTTCGGCGGCTCGCCCTTGACGGTCTGCCCCGGCTGTGCTATTTCCCCGGCAAGCGGCGGGGGTATATCCTCCAGAGCCGCCCCCTTTCCCAAGACTGGGAAAGGGCGTGGGGTTTGGGTTGAACTTTCTTATTAAAATATCGGAGGTATGAACGATGAAACGACCCCTTGCTTATATCACCGCTGCATGGCTCGGCGGCGATAGCGAAAACGCAGAACTGGCGGCGCAGTATTGCCGCACCGTGTATGAGGCAGGCTTTTCTCCTATTTGCCCGCCCCTGTACTTGCCCCTGTTTCTCAATGATGCTGTTCCCGAGGAGCATAAAAGCGGCATCGACATGAGCCGTGACCTGCTCCGCCGTTCTCATGTGCTGGTTGTTTGCGGGCACAGTATGACCGAAGCCATGAAAAATGATATTGCCGTGGCCCAGCGGCTGGGAATTACGGCAACAACCCTTGAGGGCATCCTGACCGTCAAGGGACAGGGCCGCCGCTAATGGCAACCCTGTTTGAAGCCTACGTTACCAACGCGGGGAAGTACAGCGAGGGCCAGCTTGTGGGTGAAACACTGAAATTTCCCACAACCGCCCAGGAGGTGGAGGCTCTCTTGAAACGGATCGGCGTGGATGGCGTCCGCTATCAGGAAATTTTTATTACCTCTTTCGATGGGGATGTGCTGGGGCTCTATGACCATTTGAGCGAGTATGAAAATCTGGATGAGCTTAATCATCTGGCCTGCCTGCTTTCCGAGCTTACCTCATCGGAGCTGGAAACACTGGAGGCCGTCCTCGACAGCGGCGATCACTGTTCTTCGGTGCGGGACATCATCAATCTGACACAAAATCTGGACTGTTACGGCTTTTACCCCGGCGTATCCGATGAGGAAACGCTGGGGCGTATTTATGTGGACGATCTGGAAATGTTGGATGTGCCGGATCAGGTAAAACCGTATTTCGATTATGAGGCGTATGGCCGGGATGCCTGCATCCACGAAAACGGCCATTTTGCCCCGGGCGGCTATGTTGTCAAAGAAAGCGATCATTTCGTGGAAGTGTATCACGGCTTGCAGGATATTCCCAAGGAGCATAAGGTGTTCTCTTTCCCGAAGCTCTCTATCCGGGAGCAAATGGCCGCTTATCAGGAAATCATAGACGGTTCTTCTTTGGAGGGCTACCGTCAAATGCAGAAAAAAGACCGTGGGGATCGGTGATGGCACTTCGAGACAAATTGTCCCAAGGAAGGAGGCGGTGTAACTGATTGATGAAGATATTTCCCGGCGCACGATAGCCATATCCGTAAAAACAACCAAGCTGACGGCGCGGGGACTGGCGTATGTGCTGGGTATGGTGGGGCGGAAGATCCGCAAGGCATACCGTGGGCGGCAAACACCACACGGCAAGCAAAGTGTGCGAAAGCTCATGGCACACGGTACATCCACAAACAGCATCGAGCTATCCGGGGATGCCAAGTCCTTTGACCGTGTGGCCCGGAAATGGAATGTAGACTATGCGTTCTATAAAACCGGGCCGGACAAATACCTGTTGTTTTTCAAGGCTGGACAGGCAGACGCAATGACCGCCTGCTTTTCTGAGTATTCCCGGAAGGTGTTAAGCAAAGCAAAATCGAACCGAGTTCCCATCCGAGAACAACTGCAACAGGCGGCGGATCAGCTTTCCAAAGAAAAGCCGAAACAGAAAGAACATGCAAAGGAGGTGGCCCATGAGGACAGATAAGATTAGAAAATATCTCATTCTGAACATTCCCTATCTGTTCATCCTGTGGGCGTTCCTCAAGCTGGGAACGGCCTACCGGCTGGCGGCGGGTAACGATTTTGCACATAAGCTCATCGGGCTGGGCCAGACGATTGGCCCGGCCTTTGCTGACTTTGCACCCGGTCTTGCCCCGCTGGATTGGCTTGTCGGCATTGTGGGCGCAATCGTTTTCCGGCTGCTGATCTATTTCAAAAGCAAGAACGCCAAGAAGTTCCGGCGGGATGCAGAATACGGCAGCGCCCGGTGGGGAACGGAAAAAGACATCAAACCGTTTGTTGATCCAAGGTTTGAAAACAACGTGATTTTGACCGGGACAGAGTTTCTCACGATGAACACCCGCCCGAAAATCCCCGCAAATGCCAGAAACCTGAATTGCTGCATTATCGGCTCGTCCGGCTCCGGCAAAACCCGCTTCTGGCTTACGCCCCAGCTTTTACAGGCTCATTCCTCTTATGTGGTGGTCGATCCGAAAGGTGGTGTGCTGGGACAGGTCGGGGGTTTCCTACAAAAACGCGGGTACAAAATCAAGGTATTCAACAGCATAGATTTTTCAAAATCCATGCACTATAACCCGCTGGCGTATATCCGCAACGAGGCCGATATTCTGAAATTCGTGGATGCTCTGATTTCCAACACCAAGGGCGAAGGCAAGGAAGGCGATCCATTCTGGACAAAATCGGAAACGCTTTTGTACTGCGCCCTGATTGCCTACATCATTTTCGAGGGGCCTGCCGAGGATCGGAACATGAATACCCTTGTGGATATGATTTCCGGCATGGGGGTCAAGGAGGATGACGAGGATTTTATGAACGCGGTGGACTATATGTTTGCCGGGCTCGAAAAGCGTAAGCCGGATTGCTTCGCGGTCAAACAGTATAAAAAGTACAAATTGGCCAGCGGCAAGACGGCAAAAAGCATTTTGATTTCCTGCGGTGCGCGACTGGCTCCCTTTGACATCCCGCAGCTTCGTGAAGTCATGGCCTATGACGAATTGGAGCTTGACCGCATCGGAGATCGGAAAACGGCGGTATTCTTCATCATTTCCGATACCACGCAGACCTACAACTTTTTAGTGGCACTTGCATTTTCGCAGATGTTCAACCTCCTGTGTGAACGGGCGGACAATGTTCACGGTGGCCGCCTGCCGCACCATGTACGGGTGCTGTGGGACGAGGCAGCCAACACGGGACAGGTGCCCCAGCTCGAAAAGCTGGTCGCGGTCATCCGCTCCCGTGAGGTGAGTTTGTGCTTGTTGTATCAGCAGTTGGCACAATGCAAGGCCATTTACGATAAGCACGCCGAGACAATCCTCGGCAACATGGACAGCGTGGTGTTCCTTGGTGGCCGCGAAGCCAGCACCATCAAGGAAATATCCGAGAACTGGCTGGGAAAAGCCACAATCAGTATGCAGACCGACAGCCGCTCCCGTGGCCAGTCGGAAAGCTACAGTCAAAATACCCAGCGGCTGGGCCGGGAACTGATGACCCCAGCCGAACTTGCAACCATGCCGGGAGACAAATGTATTTTGCAGCTTCGGGGTCTGCCCCCGTTTTTCTCTCCCAAGTATGATCTGAAACGGCATCCGAACTACCGTTATACGGCGGAGGCCGATAAACAGAAAAACGCTTTTGACCTCGACAGGCTCATTAACCGCCGCAGGCGGCCCCGGCTGAACGAGGCGTGTACGATGTATGAGGTGACTGTGCCGGACGATGCACTCACGGAAGAGGACGAGGACATCCTCAACTATGATGACATCGACGATCCAGACGCCTTTGCATAAACGCTTCGAGACAAAGTGTCCCGAAGTTTGTAACCTGCCGCCTGCATGGGCGGCTTTTTTGTTACCGGGAAAATCCCGGAGAAATGGAGGCTTATATGGCATTTTTCTCATCTGCAATCGACACTTTACAGACCCTCGTTATCGCGCTCGGCGCTGGCCTTGGCGTATGGGGTGTGGTCAATCTGCTGGAGGGCTACGGCTCGGATAACCCGGGCTCCAATGCTCATGTGCGGTAAAGTAACAAATGATAATTTGATAGACAGCAGCCACTATTTCCGAAACACAGACCAATACGAAAAGCTGATGTGGGGATTTTCCTATATCAGCTTTTGTCTTTCTAAGCATTTTGGGGAAAGTGATGTATTTGTATCTTTCCTATTGACAGCCAGCCTTTGAAGTGATATATTTATCTCGACAAGCGACAAATACATCTCATCGGAGGACACCATTATGAAAAAAAGAACGAAACTCACAATTTGCCTGGGCGTGATATGCGCTCTGCTGGTAGCAATATCTTCATGGTACACGATAGCATTTAACAATTCAAGGTTTATTGTGCCTATGGATTTATCTGAATATGTTTTCAGAGTGCAAGACCTGCCTATGATTATTTCCGGCGTACTTCTTACCTTGTATATTGTGAATATTGTTGTGTTGTTTTTGGAATCTATTAAAACAAACAGGCGTAGGGAATTAACCTTGCAATCCACCAGAACAATAAATCCAAAACTGGGTTTTTTAGGTTTATTAGGATTTGCCGGATTTTTGGGATTTTGGACTTACAGCGTTGACAAGACAATTTTTCCTTTTGTGTTTTTCCTGTTTTTCGGCTTTTTCGGATTTTTCTATGAGGGAAAAATGTCAAATACTCTTATAGATGAACGATACAAAGAAAACAAAATGAAAGCGCAAAGTGTAGCGAACAAAACTTCTCTGTCCATTATTTTTCTTGCAATACTCATTTTGGGACAGGGAAAGCTCATGGATAACCTTGAATATACCTTAATTGCTCTTGTTATTGTTATAGCTCTCTCCATAGCACTTGAAATATTCCTTAGCGAATATCTGCTATATCATTATGATAACGATGAACAGTTTGATGAAAGCGAGGAATAAGCGTGCCGGATTTTGAATGTAGATTAAAAAAGTACAGGCTATTAAAGGATTTGACACAAGAGCAGTTAGCGGCACAGGTAGGCGTGCGGCGAGAAACAATTATGCGGCTGGAAAAGGCACAATACAATCCCTCACTTAAACTGGCGATTGATATTTCAAGAGTTGTTGAAGCACCGATTGAAGAAATATTCGTTTTCAAGTGATTTGTGCGGAATTATGCTTATTTTATAGGCAGTTGCGCTAATGTTAATCTGCATTGCTTGCCGCATAGCAGCTATCATGCTATTTTTGATTTACCAAGACAAAGGAGTGGAACGCATCATGTTTCTATGAAATCTAAAAACTCTCAGAAAACAGAAAGGCTTTTCACAGGAAGAATTAGCAACCAGACTTCATGTAGTCAGACAGACTATCTCCAAATGGGAGAAAAATTTGTCCGTTCCCGACGCTGATACTCTTATTCGTCTGGCTGAAATATTAGAGGTATCTGTCAGTGAATTGCTGGGTACGAAAATTGAAAATGAAAATGTCGCCAGTGATGTTGCCGAACAACTATCCAGAATAAACGAGCAACTGGCAATCAAGAACCGCCGCTCATGTCGTATCTGGAAAATTGTTGCCATTATATTAGCAGTAATCGTTCTTGTGAATATTTTTATTGCTGTCTTTTTCAGCGTTCCAGACCTCAACAGCAATACCCAGAATAACCCGCTAGCAATAAGTGATGAAACGATAAGCATAGATGAATGAAGTCGCTAAAAATAGCAAAACCAGCCGAGCCAGTCAACGGCAAGTAAATGGGCTGCACCCACCGTTGACAGCCCCGCCTGTCCTTGCCGGTGGGTAATCAAGGGGCGACAGCAGAAAATGCTGCCGCCCTTTCCCATAATTGAAGAAAGGGGGATTTTCCATGACCGAACAGGAAGCCTATCAAGAACATATCCGCTATACCCATGATACCTATTGCCGGATTGTTATTCGCCATGCGTCCTTTGACGCTGCCCGTATGCTGGCGGCGAGGTGGAGACGGGAAATCTCTCTTGAATATTTGACCGAAGAAAAGTTTGTCCCACTAAGCACCACAGACGAGTATTTTCAAGTGCCGGACTATGGCGAAACTTATCTGTTTTCTGTCCGGGGGCAGACGATATTTTTAGATAGCTGTTCCCTTGCGGCGGCTCTTGCCGGGCTGCCGGAACAGACACAAGAGGAAATCTTTTTATATTACTTCCAGCACTTGACACAGAAAGAAATCGGAGAACAAAGCGGCTGGACACGCAGCACAATCGGGCGGCATATTCAGCTTGCCTTGAAGCGGCTGAAAGAGGAAATGGAGGTGTTGTCCCATGAGTAACCGACTTCTCCCCTATGACACTATCATAAAGGCACATGAGGGCGACCCCATAGCGATACAAGCCGTCCTTGACCGATACGCTGGATATATCCGCTACTTCTCCAACATGAACGGTTATTATAACTCTGATATGGAGGACTACATCAGAACAAAGCTGATTGAAAGCCTGTTCAAGTTTCGGCTTGACCGATAACATAAAAACTGAATATCCCGCCGCCCCGCAGCGGCACATGAAGCAGTAAATCCGAAAAAGATTTGCTGCTTTTTTTGCGCCCATTTTTGGCAAATTTCCAAATGTTCCGTATTAGACAGTGAAGCCAAAAAAGATTGCCGTTTTTTTCAGACGGCGAGCAAAACACAGTTTCCAAAACGCCTTATTGTCGGGAAAGACCACGCCGCAGGAAAAGTTCTTGCCGGAAAGTCCGTCATTTTTGCTTTTTGCGGTGTTGTAGGGAGTAAGGGGAGAACGCCGCCCGCAGCCTTTTATAAAAAAGCTGGTTATAGATTTCCCGAAAAAGTGGCAGTAGCAAGTGAACGGCAGTCCGGCAGTTTCTTAGAGCAAGATTCTACCGAGGTGCCAAAATTCGCTTATCGCTCATTTTGCCCCTGCGGGAATCTTGTTGGGGAGTGCCTTCCCCAAACCCTGCTTATGCGGCTTGCGCCGCTGAAAAACCCCTCAAAATATTTTTCGGATTTTTCAAAAACAGTTCCGCTTCACACCCTGTTTTTCTCCTATTAGTGAGAGGACACCACGCACAGAAAGGAGGTCAACCACCTATGAAACGATACAACACGCCGCACCGCAGCCGGGTAGTCAAAACACGCATGACCGAGGAAGAATACGCCGAGTTTGCCCAGCGGCTTTCTGCTTACCACATGAGCCAAGCCGAGTTTATCCGGCAAGCCATAACCGGGGCAGCCATACGCCCCATCATAACCGTTTCCCCCATCAATGACGAGCTGCTTGCCGCTGTCGGGAAGCTGACCGCCGAATACGGGAGGATCGGCGGCAACTTAAACCAGATAGCCCGGACGCTGAACGAGTGGCACAGTCCCTATCCGCAGCTTGCCGGGGAGGTACGGGCGGCGGTTTCCGACCTTGCTGCCCTAAAGTTTGAAGTCTTGCAGAAAGTGGGTGACGCTGTTGGCAACATTCAAACATATCAGCTCTAAAAACGCCGACTATGGCGCAGCGGAAGCCTATCTCACATTTGAGCATGACGAGTTTACCATGAAAGCCACCCTTGATGAAAACGGGCGGCTGATACCGAGGGAGGATTACCGCATTTCTTCCCTCAACTGCGGGGGCGAGGATTTCGCTGTTGCCTGTATGCGAGCCAATCTCCGCTATGAGAAAAACCAAAAACGGGAAGATGTGAAAAGCCACCACTATATCATCAGCTTTGACCCACGGGACGGGACAGACAACGGCTTGACCGTAGACCGGGCGCAGGAGCTGGGCGAGCAGTTCTGCAAGGAGCATTTCCCCGGACACCAAGCCCTAATCTGCACCCACCCGGACGGGCATAACCACAGCGGGAATATCCATGTGCATATCGTCATCAACTCCCTGCGGATTTACGAAGTCCCGCTTCTGCCCTACATGGACAGACCAGCCGACACGCTGGAGGGCTGCAAGCACCGCTGCACCAACGCCGCTATGGAATATTTCAAGAGCGAAGTCATGGAAATGTGCCACCGGGAGGGGCTTTACCAAATCGACCTCTTGAACGGCAGCAAGGAACGGATAACCGAACGGGAATACTGGGCGGCAAAGAAAGGGCAGCTTGCCCTTGACAAAGAGAACGCCGCCAGAGAAGCCGCCGGACAGCCGACCAAGCCCACCAAGTTTGAAACGGACAAGGCGAAGCTGCGCCGGACGATACGGCAGGCACTTTCCCAAGCTGGCAGCTTTGACGAGTTTTCTTCCCTTTTGCTGCGGGAGGGTGTGACCGTCAAGGAGAGCCGGGGGCGGCTTTCCTACCTCACGCCGGACAGGACAAAGCCTATCACAGCCCGAAAGCTGGGGGACGATTTTGACAAGGCTGCTGTCCTTGCCCTGCTCACGCAGAACGCCCACAGAGCTGCCGAACAGACCAAAGCCATACCCGAATACCCTGCCGCAGTTAAAAAGCCGTTACAAGGGGAAAAAGCTGCAAAAACCACCCCGGCAGACAACACCTTGCAGCGCATGGTTGACCGGGAAGCCAAGCGAGCCGAGGGCAAGGGCGTGGGCTATGACCGCTGGGCGGCAAAGCACAACCTAAAGCAAATGGCAGCTACCGTTACCGCCTATCAGCAGTACGGCTTTTCCTCCCCGGAGGAACTGGACGAAGCCTGTTCTGCCGCCTATGCCGCCATGCAGGAAAGCCTTGCGTGGTTGAAGCAGGTGGAAAAGACGCTGAACGGGAAAAAGGAGCTGCAACGGCAGGTGCTTGCCTATTCCAAGACCCGCCCTGTCCGGGACGGGCTGAAACAGCAGAAAAACGCCAAAGCAAAAGCAGCCTACCGTCAGAAGCATGAAAGTGACTTTATCATAGCAGACGCAGCCGCCCGCTATTTCAGGGAGAACGGCATTTCCAAGCTGCCGAGCTATAAATCCCTGCAAGCAGAGATTGAAAGCCTTATCAAAGAGAAAAACAGCGGCTACAACGATTACCGGGCAAAACGGGAGGAGTACCGCCGCTTGCAGACTGTCAAGGGCAATATCGACCAGATTTTACGCCGGAGCGAGCCGCAGCGCAGAAAGGAGCAGAGCCATGAACGGTAATATCCCCCGCATGGACTACCGCCAGTACCGGGCAGCCCGCCGCCTTGTGCATGAGTGCTGCAACTATGACAGCGGGAACTGCCTGCTGTTGGAGGACGGCGAGCCTTGCGTGTGTGTACAGAGTATCAGCTATTCGCTGCTCTGCCGCTGGTTTACCGCCGCTGTCCTGCCCCTTGATGAAGCACTGGAAGCCGCCCTCTTGCGCCGGGGAAGCCGGAAACGCTGCGCTGTCTGCGGGGCGTTCTTCTTCCCAAAATCCAACCGGGGGAAATACTGCCCGGACTGCGCCGGACGCATGAAGCGGATAAACGCCGCCAAACGGAAGCGGAAACAAAGGGAGAAATGTCACGCTTTAGGGCATTTCAAACCCGCATAAATCAAGGCTTTTTTGGAGGGTGTCAAAGGGTGCGTGATACATTTATCCTTTTCCCTTAAAAACGCCCCCTAAAAGCGTAACAGAACCCACAGACAGACACCACAAGGAGGTGAACCCTATCGCTGATTATATGACCGCAGGAACGGAGCTGCCCGCTTACCTGCCTTACCCCCGTTTCCTGCTGGAAACAGACCTATCCCACACCGCAAGAGAGTTATATGCGCTGCTGTTAGACCGTTCCACCCTTTCGCAGAAGAACGGCTGGCAGGACAGCGAGGGACGGACATACATTGTCTACCCCATAGCAGAGATAGCGGAAATGCTGGATAAAGGCTGCACCACCATAAAGGGCGCACTGAACGAACTGGACGCTGCCGGGCTGCTGGAACGCAGACGGACGGGCTTTTCTGCCGCCAACCGTCTGTATGTGAAAGTGCCGCCTATCCCAGTGGTACAGTTTTCCGACCAACTGACGGACGGAAAACCGCCCCTCATAAGGGCGGGAAACCGACCAACTGACAGCCGGAAAACTGACCTTATGACGGTCGGAAAACCGTCCCCTAACCAAACTAATATAAACAACCTAATAGAGAGCCAAACAAAAGGAGCGAGTGAGGGGCAGCCCCCCGCCGCTTATGGCAGATATAAAAATGTATTTCTTTCTGACACAGAACTTTTGGAGCTGGAACAGGACTTCCCCGGCAAGTGGGAGTATTACCTTGACCGCCTTTCCTGCCACATCGCTTCCACCGGGAAGCAGTACCAGAGCCATGCAGCCACCATTTACAAGTGGGCGCAGGAGGACGCTGCCAAAGAGAAGCCAAAGAAAGGCATACCGGACTATTCATTCAAGGAGGGAGAAAGCCTATGACCGATACAATCCACAACACCATACTGCCTATGACCGACACCACAGCCGAGCCGGAGGATTACACCGGGGAGGACGGGCTTTTATACTGCGGCAAATGCCGGAAACCCAAAGAAGCCTATTTCCCGGAGGGCAAGACCTTTTTCGGGCGTGACCGCCACCCGTCAGAGTGCGACTGCCAGCGGGCAGCCCGTAAGGAACGGGAAGCCGCCGAGAAGCGGCGCAGCCACCTTGAAACGGTGGAACGGCTGAAACGGCAGGGCTTTACAGACAAGACCATGCAGGACTGGACATTTGCCAACGATAACGGCAGCTGCCCGCAGATGAAGAACGCCGCCGGATATGTGGCACGCTGGGAACAGATAAAGGACGGGAACTACGGGCTGCTCTTGTGGGGCAGGGTAGGCACTGGGAAAAGCTATTTTGCCGGGTGTATTGCAAACGCCCTCATGGAGCAGGAAGTCCCGGTGTGCATGACAAACTTTGCAGCAATATTAAACGACCTTGCCGCCAGCTTTGCGGGCAGGAACGAATATATTTCCCGCCTTTGCAGCTTCCCCCTGCTCATCATTGACGATTTTGGAATGGAGCGTGGCACAGAATACGGTCTGGAACAGGTCTACAATGTGATTGACAGCCGCTACCGGAGCAGGAAGCCGCTGATTGTGACGACCAACCTCACGCTGGAGGAATTGCAGCACCCGGAGGACACCGCCCACGCCCGGATTTATGACCGCCTGCTTGAAATGTGTTCCCCTCTCTGCTTTACCGGGGAGAATTTGAGGAAAGCCGCCGCACAGGGAAAAATGGAACAGCTGAAACGGCTGCTTGCCGGAAAGGAGATTTGCCTATGACCGACACCCAGAGAAACAAACGCCCTGCCCGCCGCCCGGACTGCGTGACCGAAACGAGGATAGGCAACACAATCCTTGTGGTGTCTGGCTTTTTCAAGGAGGGGGCGACCGACACCGCCGCTGACAAGATGATGAAAGTGCTGGAAGCAGAAGCCGCCGCCGGATATTTGACCTGTGATAAGCCTGATTGAAAAACCGTCATTTTTACCGACCGTAAAGAAGCAGATTTGACGCTTTTGCCGCTATACAGACAGCCGCCCCATGTGGTACAATCAAGGTACGGAATAGTGGGGCTGGCTGTCGGAAACGGAGGAATTTATGTTAAGACAGACCACCCAGCAACTCATTACCGCCCTTTACCCAAGACTGTCCCATGAGGACGAGCTGCAAGGCGAGAGCAATTCCATTTCCAACCAAAAGAGGATTTTGGAAACCTATGCCAAACAGAATGGATTTTCTAATCTGCGCTGGTACACCGACGACGGTTATTCCGGTGCGAACTTTCAAAGACCCGGATTTCAAGCCATGCTTGCAGACATTGAAGCAGGGAAAGTCGGGACAGTTATCGTCAAGGATATGTCGAGGTTAGGGCGAAACTACTTACAGGTGGGAATGTACACAGAAATGATTTTCCCACAGAAAGGTGTCCGCTTCATCGCTATCAATGACGGAGTGGACAGCGCACAGGGGGAAAATGATTTTGCCCCGCTGCGGAACATTTTTAACGAATGGCTGGTGAGAGATACGAGCAAGAAAATCAAGGCAGTAAAACGCTCTAAGGGCATGAGCGGAAAGCCCATCACAAGCAAGCCCGTCTATGGCTACCTCATGGACGAGGACGAAAACTTTATCATTGACGAGGAAGCCGCCCCGGTGGTACGGCAGATTTACAGCCTTTGCCTTGCCGGGAACGGTCCGACCAAGATAGCCCGTATGCTGACCGAGCAGCAAATCCCCACGCCGGGGACGCTGGAATACCGCAGGACGGGCAGCACCCGCCGCTACCACCCCGGCTATGAGTGCAAGTGGGCGACCAATACCGTGGTTCATCTGCTGGAAAACCGGGAATATACGGGCTGTCTGGTAAACTTTAAGACCGAGAAGCCGTCCTACAAGCTGAAACACAGCATAGAAAATCCCCCGGAAAAGCAGGCGGTTTTTGAGAACCACCATGAGCCTATCATTGACCGGGAAACGTGGGAACGGGTGCAGGAGTTACGCAAGCAGCGCAAACGCCCCAACCGTTATGACGAAGTGGGCTTGTTCTCCGGCATACTCTTTTGTGCCGACTGCGGCAGCGTCATGTACCAGCAGCGATACCAGACGGACAAGCGCAAGCAGGACTGTTATATCTGCGGAAGCTACAAGAAACGCACCGCCGACTGCACAGCGCACTTTATCCGCACTGACCTCTTGACCGCTGGCGTACTCTCCAATCTGCGGAAAGTTACCAGCTATGCGGCAAAGCATGAAGCCCGGTTTATGAAGCTTTTAATCGAGCAGAATGAGGACGGGGACAGACGCAGGAACGCCGCCAAGAAAAAGGAGCTGGAAGCCGCCGAGAAACGCATAGCCGAGTTATCTGCTATCTTCAAGCGGCTGTATGAGGACAGCGTAACCGGGCGCATATCGGACGAGCGTTTCACAGAGCTGTCGGCAGACTATGAAGCCGAGCAGAAAGAACTGAAAGAACGTGCCGCCAGACTGCGGGAAGAACTTTCCAAAGCGCAGGAAGCCACCGCAAACGCTGAAAAGTTTATGAATGTGGTACGCAGGCACACTACCATTGAAGAACTTACCCCTACTCTGCTGCGGGAGTTTGTGGAGAAAATCGTTGTCCATGAAAGCGTTGCCCTTGACGGGAAACGCCGGGGCAAGTTACGCAGACAGGAAATCGAAATCTATTATTCTTTTGTCGGCAAGGTAGAACTGCCCGACACCTAACCGCCCGACCTATCCGACATACCTCATGTGCCGGATAGGAACGGCAAAATTTTTTACACTTCTATTACTTCTTTATCACACATAAGCAAAGTCCCAGGGCATGAAGCAGCTCATGGCGGGCGGCGGCATCATCGTCATTGGCACCACACTGATCCCTCTGCTGTCTGGCCTGTTTTAAGGTAGGCGCTTATGGATTTTCTCACCGACTGGCTCACAAACTGGATCAAAGAGCTTCTGATTGGCGGGATCATGGGGAACCTCGAAGGGCTTTTTGATACTGTCAATACCCAAGTCGGAGAGATTGCGGCACAGGTAGGGACTACCCCGGCGGCTTGGCACGCCGGGGTTTTCTCCCTGATCCGACAGCTTTCCGAAACGGTGATCCTGCCGATTGCCGGAATGGTGCTGACCTTTGTTGCCACTTATGAGCTCATACAGATGCTTTTGGAAAAGAACAATATGCACGAGGTTGACGTTGCGAACCTCTATAAATGGATGTTCAAAACAGCCTGTGCAATCTTAATCCTGTCAAATACATTCAATATCGTCATGGCCGTGTTCGATGTCTCGCAGAGCGTCATCGCGCAGGCAGGCGGGCTCATTCAAGGCTCTACCGATGTTTCGGCGGATATGCTTGCTGAACTGGAAACCTCACTGGAGGCGATGGACTTGGGGCCGCTTTTGGGGCTGTGGCTGCAGTCTGCGCTCATTGGCTTCACGATGAAGGCGATGGGAATTATCATTTTCGTTTTGGTGTATGGCAGGATGCTGGAAATCTATCGCGCGTCCAGAAGCGCCGCTTTTCATCCGAAAGCGGTGCGCGGGCATTTTGGGAATCCGGCTTTGGCAAGCCGGTAAAGAAAAGTATCAAAGACGTGAAAAATGTCACTTTAGCGTCATTCGGTTTACCCCGGAGGGAAACCACAAGGGGGACAATAGCGTACCGAAAAAATCGCAAGTTGGGGAAACCATCTACCCACGACTGAGCGGCAAGACGCAACATTGTGAATGAGGAACAAGGCTAAACTGCTTTAAGGGCAGTCCGAGGCGGGATACTCGACCCGGCGGCGCAGGATGGTTGTATTCGCCGTATGTCATAGCAGAATGTGACAGGTAGACACAGACCGCACGATACTTATGACAGCCAGCCGCAATAAGCGGAAAAGGACGAAAACCCATTACCGACATCACAATACGCTTTTCCCAAGGTGTCTAACTGGAGATTGCCTAAACCGGAGTGCCGGGATTATCCGGCTATGCGTAATGCCGCAAGGTGAAAAATTTCAAGGGGTAAAAACCCAAGAAAGATGACGCTGAATATCCGGCATGGCAACGGAGCCTCCGTAGTAGTCCGAGGGCGGGAAAGCCGTCTACATGGCGAAGGGAGGCAGGATGTCAACCAATTCATAAAAAGGAAAGGTGCGTGAGGCATTATGAGAAGTCCTGAAAATGTGTTGGAAAGCCTAAAATCCAAGGCGTGTAATAAGAGTTACAAGTACGAGCGGTTATACCGCAATCTGTACAATCCACAATTCTATCTGCTGGCATACCAGCGGATACAGGCGAAACCAGGCAACATGACAGCCGGAACAGACGGCAAAACCATTGACGGTATGGGAATGGCAAGGATAAACGCCCTCATTGAAAAAATGCGTGATTTCAGCTACCAGCCCAACCCGGCGAGGAGAACGTATATCCCGAAATCCAATGGGAAAATGCGCCCTCTGGGGATACTGTCATTCGACGATAAACTGATACAGGAGGTGGTGCGGCTCATCTTAGAGAGCATCTATGAGCCAACTTTCAGCGACTACTCCCACGGTTTCCGCATAAACAAAAGCTGCCATACGGCACTCAAATATGTACAGAAATATTTTACGGGGACAAAGTGGTTCGTTGAGGGGGATATAAAGGGCTGTTTTGACAATGTAGACCATCATGTGCTGATTGACATTCTGCGGAAGCGGATTGCAGACGAACATTTCATTGGTCTGCTATGGAAGTTTCTGAAAGCCGGATATATGGAGGACTGGAATTATCACAATACCTACTCCGGCACTCCCCAAGGCTCTATCATCAGCCCCATCCTTGCAAATATCTATATGAACGAACTGGACAACTATATGGCAGAATACGCAGAGAAGTTCAACTGCGGAAACCGCCGTAAAATCAATCCTGCGTTCAAGAAGAAGTTGGATGTTTGCCGGGGAAAAGAGCAACGGCTTAAAAGAAATCTCTCTAAAATGAGCGAGAAAGAAAAAGAGGGCTTAATTGCGGAAATCCGGGAACTGCGGCGCAGTCTGAAATCCATGCCATACAGTGACCAGATGGACGACAGCTATAAGAGGATTTGCTACGTCCGGTATGCGGATGATTTTCTGATAGGAGTTATCGGCAGTAAAGAGGACGCAGAACAGGTAAAACAAGAAGTAGGCTGTTTTATCCGGGAAAAACTTCATCTGGAAATGTCCGGGGAAAAGACTCTGATTACCCACGGACATGATTTTGCAAAGTTTCTGGGATACGAGGTCACAATCGCCAAGGGCGAGTACAGCAAAAAGACCAAAACCGGGGCTACCAGACGAGTGAACAACGGAAAAGTCTTGCTCTATGTTCCCCATGATAAATGGGTAAAACGCCTGCTCTCCTACAATGCCCTCAAAATTAAATACGACAAACAGAACGGAAACAAAGAGGTTTGGGAACCTGTCCGGCGCACCCGCCTGTTGCACCTGGACGACCTGGAAATCCTAAACCAGTACAACGCAGAAATCCGTGGATTATACAACTACTACCGGCTCGCAAACAACGTGACCGTACTCAACAACTTCTACTATGTAATGAGATACAGTATGCTCAAAACTTTCGCCGGAAAATATCGGACACGAATTAGCAGAATTATTCGCAAGTACCGTCAAGGAAAAGACTTTGTTGTGGAGTATCCGAAGAAAAATGGCAAAGTGGGTAAAGTGCTGTTCTACAATAATGGGTTCCGCCGGAATACCAAAGTCGAAAGCGGCAACCCCGACATAGTGGCAAGAGTGGTTGAGAACTACGGGCGCAACAGCCTGATTAAAAGGCTACAAGCGAACAAATGCGAGTGGTGCGGCACAGAGAATGTGCCGCTTGAGATACACCATGTACGAAAACTCAAGGATTTGAGTGGCAGGAAACAATGGGAAATCGCCATGATTGGGCGCAGACGCAAGACAATGGCACTCTGCATTGACTGTCACGATAAGTTACACGTAGGGAAATTAGACTGACATCTGGAGAGCCGGATACATCGAGAGGTGTAAGTCCGGTTCGGAGGGGAGTTCTCGGAAACCTGCCATAGTGATATGGTAAGGCGTCGGGTTCTTACCCTACTGCTGACCAGTCTGGCCCCCATCCCCGTTGCTACGCTTTCCAACCGGGAGCTTGGTGGCACCGGACAGAACTACATCAAGTCCCTGTTTGCCGTGGGCTTTCAAGGGCTGCTGATTCTTGTATGTGTTGCAATTTACGCGGTGCTCATTCAAGGCATCGCAACAAGCGGCGATCCCATTGGGGCGATTTGGGGAACTGTGGGCTACACGGTTCTGCTTTGCTTCATGCTCTTTAAGACCGGGAGCATTGCCCAGCGTATCTTTGGCGCTCATTAACAGGAGGTGGTGCTTATGCCGCGAAGATACGGGGCAGACGGAACGCGCTTATGGAATGGAAAAACGCCGGAGGAGTTTACTGAGGCGGATGCTTACCGCTTTATGGCGGAAACAGAGGCCGTCCTGCAAAGAAAAGAATTGATGGACGACCCCGCCCAGCCTGCTCCGGCAAGCGGAAAGGAGGAATTTTATCTGAGTAAGAACGACGATGTATTGCTGACCCCGGAGCAGATTGCTGCGGAGGAGCGGCGCTGGCTGTTTGATGCTCCCATCGCGGAGCTTGCAGAAGTCAAGGGCGTTAGTATTGACGAGGCGGTAAAAATGCGGACGGATGCCGTCTTGCAAGAGGCGGTTGTTCCGATCACAGTATCTGTCCGCCCGATTGAGCCGCAGGGTAAACTGATCGGCTTCGCCAGCGTCAATTTTGGCGGTGTGGTCATCGACGATTTTAAGGTTGTGGACGGGAAAAACGGAATTTTTCTCGGAGCTCCCTCTAAACCCGATCCTGCCAGCCGGACGGGATACCGGGCTACGGTTCGGATTCCTGACCGCGCCACACAGGAGCGGATCAATGCGGCTGGTGTGGAGGCGTATCATGCGGCGGTGGAACAGCTTGTTGCACGGGCCCAGGCGGTACGGCCTGCCCCGATCAAGGAGCAGATGGCCGAGGCCGCGAAACAAGCTGGAAAAGAAAATGCCGCCCGGCCTGCACCTGCCAAAGCAAAGGAGGCCCGCAATGACCGATAGCCGCACTTTGGGACAAAGTGTCCCGAAGGAGGGCTTGTTTCTCATGGACGGCATCGAGGGCCTGCGCTCCCTGCCCAAACATAGCGTGGATATGCTGTTGACTGATCCGCCTTACGGCACAACCCGGAATTATTGGGATGTGCCCCTGCCGCTCCCGGAACTGTGGGAGGCGGTGAAATGGGCGGTCAAGCCGAATGGCGCGGTGCTGTTCTTCGCACAGTGCCCCTTTGACAAGGTGCTGGGCGCATCCAACCTCGCCATGCTCCGCTATGAGTGGATTTGGTACAAAGAGCGCGGAACGGGCTTTCTCAATGCAAACCGGGCTCCGCTGAAAAAGTCCGAGAACATCTTGGTGTTTTACCAAAAGTCCCCGGTCTACAATCCACAGTTTACTTACGGCAAGCCATATACCCGTGTTCATTCCCGAAGCGGTACAAGCTCTAACTATGGGAAATTTGAACGGCAGGGCTCAGAGTCCAACGATGGCCGCCGCTATCCCGGAAATGTGCTTTTTGTGCCTACGGTGTCCGGCGGCATCCATCCCACACAGAAGCCCGTGGAGCTCTGCGAGTATTTGATCCGCACCTATACCCGTCCCGGCGAATTGGTCGCGGACATTTGCGCGGGCTCCGGCACAACCGCGATTGCAGCCATCAACACAGAACGTCGCTTTGTATGCTTTGAAACGGCCCCGGCCTTTTATGCCGCAGCCAGTGAGCGTATTCGTGCGGCGCAGGCAGTAAAAAGCTCTGGCGAGAAAGGAGTGTAATTATCCAGCAGTATTCTATCATTTACGCTGACCCGCCGTGGCGCTACTCGGCTAAGAAAGTACAGGGCGCGGCGGAAAACCATTATCCCACTATGAGCATTGAGGAGTTATGTGCGTTGCCTGTGGCTGATCTTGCAGCCCCGGACAGCGCACTCTTTTTATGGGCTACTTTCCCGCAGCTCCCGGAGGCGCTCCGGCTGATCGAGGCTTGGGGCTTCACCTACAAAAGCGTCGCTTTCGTCTGGCTGAAAAAGAACAAGAAGGCGGATAGCTGGTTTTACGGCCTTGGCTTCTGGACAAGGGGCAATGCAGAAATCTGCCTGCTGGCAACCAAGGGACATCCAAAGCGGCAGGCTGCCAACATTCATCAATTCATCATTTCCCCGATTGAAGCCCATAGCAAAAAGCCGGACGAGGCCCGCGCCAAAATCATTTCCCTGATGGGCGATCTGCCCCGCGTGGAGCTCTTTGCCAGGCAGACCCCGCCCGGCTGGGCTGTATGGGGAAATGAAGTAACACCAACCATCCCGGACTTTGGGACACATTGTCCCGAAGTGCAGAAAGGAGTGTGATCTATGCCCTATGTAAACGTACCAAACGATTTATCCAAAATCAAAACAAAGATGGCTTTCAACCTCACCAAACGCCAGCTTGTCTGCTTCGGCAGCGCGGGCGCAGTGGGGATTCCGGCCTATCTGCTGACCCGTGGCACCCTCGGCAATACCGGGGCGATGTTTCTCATGCTGGGAATTATGCTCCCGGCGTTCCTACTGGCGATGTATGAAAAGGACGGCTTGCCCTTTGAAAAGGTTGTGCGAAACATCATCCGGGCCAAGTTTCTAAGGCCGGGGATCAGGGCCTACCGAACCGAAAACATTTATGCGCCCTTTGCCGGGCCGGGCGCTGGAAAGGAGGATGTGATTGAAAAACACAAAGAAGAAAAACGGAGCCGCCGCCAAGGGTAAAGGCCGGGCGACCCTGTCTGCTCAGCAGACAATCCCGTATCTGTCCATGCACCCGGACGGTGTGTGCAAGCTCCCGGGCGGGCTCTATACAAAAACCGTGGAATATGAGGACATCAATTACTCCGTGGCATCCACCGAGGATCAGACTGCCATATTCAGCGGATGGAGTTCATTTCTCAACTACTTTGACAGTTCGCTGCCGTTCCAGCTTTCCTTTATCAACCGCCGTTCTCATTCCCGCAGCCGCTATCAGGTCAATATCCCGAAAGCGGATGACAACTATAACAGCGTCCGGGACGAGTTTACCGGGATGCTGAAAAATCAGATTGCCAAAAGCAATAACGGCATTGAACGCTCAAAATACATCACCTTTGGCATACCCGCCGAGGGGATTGCGGAGGCACGGCCCCGTCTGGAGCGTGTGGAGGCTGATGTCATGGGAAACTTTAAGCGGCTGGGCGTTCCCTCGGAGCCTATGGACGGGCGGGCCCGCCTTGCGCTGCTTCATAGCCAGATGCATCCGGGGAGCCGCGAGGCGTTCCGCTTTTCGTGGAAAGACATCCCACAGACCGGGCTTGGCACAAAAGACTTTATTGCCCCGGACAGTCTCGACTTCCGCCAGTCCCGCACATTCCGCATCGGCCAGTATTGGGGCGCGGTGTCCTACTTGCAGATTATGGCATCGGAGCTTTCGGATAAGCTGCTGGCAGAAATCTTGGAGCTGGATGCGGAAATGACCGTGACCATGCACATTCAGACCGTGGATCAGCTCAAGGCAATTAAGACCATCAAGGGGAAAATCTCGGACATCGGAAAAATGAAAGTGGAGGAACAGAGAAAGGCTGTGCGCTCCGGCTATGACCCGGATATTCTTCCCCCTGACCTGATTACATTCAGCAAGGACGCAGCGGAGCTTCTGGCTGATTTGCAATCCCGCAATGAGCGAATGTTTCTGCTGACCTTTACGGTGGTAAACCTTGCCCCTACCCGCCAGCGGCTGGAAAACGATGTGTTTACCGTGGGCGGTATCGCGCAGAAATACAACTGCGCTCTGCGCCGTCTGGACTGGCAACAGGAACAGGGCTTTGTTTCCTCGTTGGCCCTTGGTTACAACGAGGTAGAAATCCAGCGCGGTATGACAACCAGCTCCACAGCCATCTTTATCCCCTTTATGACAAGGGAGCTCCGCATGGCGGGGCAGGCACTCTACTATGGCATGAACGCACTTTCTCACAATGTCATCATGGCTGACCGCAAAAAGCTGAAGTCGGCAAACGGGATGTATTTGGGTTCTACGGGCTCCGGCAAGAGCTTTGCTGCAAAGCGTGAGCTCTTGAATGTGTTTCTCACCATCCCGCAGGATCGGATCATCGTGGTTGACCCGATGGGCGAATACGCTCCGCTGGTGCGAAGGCTGGGCGGCCAGGTGATCGAGATTGCCCCGGACAGCCCGCACCACCTCAATCCGATGGATGTGGAGCTCAATATGGCCGCCGGAGAAAGCCCGCTTTCCATGAAGGCGGATTTTCTTTTGTCCCTATGCGAGCTGGTGGTCGGCGGCAAGGAAGGCTTGCAGCCCATTGAAAAGACGGTCATTGACCGCTGTGTGCGTTTGGTGTACCGGGAACAGGCGCTCGGACTGGAAACTGCAAAAACACCGCTGTTGCAGGATTTGTACGAAGAGCTCTTACGCCAGCCGGAGCCCGAAGCCCGGCGCGTGGCAACTGCCTTAGAGCTTTATTGCACAGGCTCCCTCAATCTCTTTAACCATCCTACCAACGTCAAGACGGACAGCCGTGTGGTGTGCATCGTTCTGAAAAACATGGGCGAAAACCTTAGAAAGATTGCAATGCACATCACAAATGAGTTCGTTTCGCAGGCGGTGGATCAGAACTTCCACGAGGGTGCGGCGACTTGGTGCTACTTTGACGAGTTTCATATTCTGCTCCGCGATCCGCTGACAGCCAGCTACTTTGTGGCAGTCTGGAAAATGCTGCGTAAAAAAGGATGTGTGCCGTCTGCTTTGACGCAGAACGTCAAAGACCTTTTGGCCAGCCGGGAAATCGAGAACATTCTGGACAACACGGATTTTATGATTCTGCTTTCGCAGGCGCAGAGTGACCGTACCATTCTGGCAAAACAGCTCGGTATTTCCGAGCATCAGCTTTCCTATATCACACACAGCAATTCCGGCGAGGGGCTGTTGTTCTATGGAAATGTGACCATCCCGTTTGTGGATCGGTTCCCTCGCGGAGAAATCTATGACCTGCTGACTACCCGCCCGGAGGATATGAAGAATGAAACGAAAAACGAATAAGGCCAAGGAGGAGGCTTGGTCGCAGACCGCCCACGCCCCTGACGGGGAGCAGTCCGGGCCGGAGGCTTCCGACACTTCGGGACAAAGTGTCCCAAAGTCCAAGTTCCGCAAAAAGAGCCAGCAAGAACAGGCTGCGGCAGCAAAGCTCCGTATGGAGTCCCAAGGCGAAAAGCTGGAACAGGCCCGGGAGAAGCTGGCAAAACAAAAGCCGCCGAAAAAGCCCGGCCCGGTAAAACGCATAGGCCGTGTTGCCAGTGGTTCCGTTCACAGCTTCGTGCATGGCAAGATTTTTGAAGTGGAACAGGAAAATGTCGGCACAGAAGGCGCACACCGTTCTGAGCTTGCGGGAGAAACCGCGCTGCGGCACGGCTCCCGCTTTGTGCGCCGTAAAGTCCGGGAACATCCGGCAAAAGTGGTACGCAAGGCCGAGGCCCGCTATACCAAATACACGGCGGATTACCATTTTCACACCGCCGCACAGGAGCACCCGGAGCTGACGAAAAATGCCCTTACCCGCTACTGGCAGAAGCAACGGCTCCGCAGGCAATACCGCAAGCAGGCAAAGGAGGCTGCAAAGCAGAGCGCGGCTGCGGCTGGGAAAACTGCCACAGCCACAGAACGCCTGACCGCCCGGGCAGTGGAATTTGTCAAAAGTCATCCCGCAGGTGCCGTGGTTGCGGTGCTCTGTGTGTTACTCCTGTTTGCTATGCAGTCCTGTTCCTCTACCATGCTTATGCTGGGGAACGCCGGGGCCGGTGCATTAGGGGCGAGCACCTATCCTTGTGAGGATCGGGATATGCTGGCCGCCGAAGCTGCCTACTGTGCGCTGGAAGATGATTTGCAGCATTATCTGGACACCTATGAAAGCACCCATGACTATGACGAATACCACTTCGATCTGGACGAAATCGAACATGACCCCTATGTGCTGCTTTCTCTTTTGTGTGCGCTCCATGAGGGGCAATGGACAATAGACGAAGTACAGGGAACGCTGCAAATGCTGTTTGACCGCCAGTACATTCTAACGGAGGATGTGGTGGTGGAAACCCGGTATCGCACGGAAACCGACACATGGACGGACGAGGACGGCAACTCCCATACGGACACCTATCAGGTGCCTTACGACTATTACATCTGTACGGTCACGCTGGAAAATTTTGATTTGTCCCATGTGCCTGTATACGTTATGGGCGAGGATCAGCTTTCCCGGTATGCCATCTATATGGCAACGCTGGGAAACCGTCCTGATCTGTTTCCGGATTCTCCCTATGTGAACAAGTACATTACCGGGAAACCCGGTGATTACGAAGTGCCCGGAGAATATCTGGACGATGAAACCTTTGCCGCGATGCTTGCCGAAGCGCAGAAATACATCGGCTATCCCTATGTGTGGGGCGGCAGTTCTCCCGCCACTTCCTTTGATTGCTCGGGGTACGTTTCGTGGGTTATCAATCACTCCGGCTGGAATGTGGGCAGGCTGGGAGCCCAGGGGCTCTATAACATCTGTACGCCGACCAGTTCTCCCAAACCCGGTGATCTGGTGTTCTTCAAAGGCACCTATGACACGCCGGGCGTGAGCCATTGCGGGATTTATGTCGGTGATGGAAAAATGCTGCATTGCGGAGATCCCATCGGCTACGCAAACTTGAATACAAGCTACTGGCAATCTCATTTTTACGCCTACGGGCGTTTACCGTGACAGGAGGTTTTGAAATGGCAACTACCAAAAGCATGAAAATTCAGGCCGAGATTGATAAGGTCAAGGCCAAAATCAGTGAACAGCAGGCCAGGCTCAAGGAACTGGAACAGAAAAAGCTGGAGGCAGAAAACAGCGAGATCGTGGACATTGTGCGCGGCATGAGCATTTCCCTTACGGAGCTCCCGCTGCTGTTTGAGAAGCTGAAGGACGGCGGTACTTTGGGACAAAGTGTCCCGAAGTCCGAAGAAAAAAAGAAGGAGGAAAACTGAATATGAAACATTTTCGTATGTTGGCGGCGGGGCTTTGCTCCGCCGTTCTTTTATGCGGCTTTGCGATCCCAGCCTACGCCTATTCGGACGGCGGGAATGAGGAACCGCCTGTTGTGGAAGAAACTCCGGCCCCGGAGCCAGCGCCTACCATTACCCCGGGCGAGGGCTTTTCGGAGGATGGAAACCTTGTGACCCGCGATCTGCTCTACGATGCCGCAACCAACAAACAGTTCATCACGGTGGAAACCAGCGGCGGCAACACCTTTTACATTGTCATTGACTATGACAAGCCTGTGGATGAGGACGGCGAACAGTATCACACCTACTTTCTGAACATGGTGGATGAAGCCGATCTGCTGGCGGCACTGGAGGCCGCTGGCGGAGAACTTCCGGCCTGCTCCTGCACAGAAAAATGTGCGCCCGGAGCCATCCATACGGATTGCGAAGTCTGCGCGGTCAACATGACCGAGTGTGCTGGCACGGCTCCCGAACCCGCCCCGGTGACAGAACCTGCGGAGGAGCCGGAACCCGAGCCCCAGCAGAAAAGCAATACCGGGATGCTTCTGCTGATTTTGGCAGTGGCTGTTCTGGGCGGCGGTGCAGGCTGGTACTTCAAAATCTACCGCCCGAAGCATGAAAAAGCTGCTGTACCCGAAGAGGATTACAGTGAGGAACTGGCTGATTATGACGATCCCGAGGACAATGGGCCGCCTTGGGACGAGGACGATACCGAAAGCGAGGATAATGAATGAGATTTACAAATAACCCCTATGAGGGATTTATGAAAGAAAAAAGCTACTTTAAGGGTGTGCCGCCAAGCCTGCCGCCGAAGGGCTCCCGTTGTGACGGCTGCCCTTACTGGCGCGGGATCGGCTGCGTGTTCTGCTACCGGGAGCAGCTCAAACCACCGGGCAACGGGAGGTGATACTGTGGGCCGAGAACTGACCCGGACAGAAAAAGCGACAATCCGCAGGCTGGTGTCAAAATGGTGTGCCAACTATGACCGGGACTGCGGCTGCCTGCCGCTGGATTGCGAGTGCTATATGTTTGGGAAATGCTGGACAGGGGCTTATTGCCGCTACTTCCGCGAGGCAGTTCTGCCCCTTGATCCGGCGCTGGAGATTGCGCTGCTGACAGAGGGGCCAAGGCCGGATTTCAAGGCTTGCCCGGTATGCGGCAGAGCCGTGGCTCCTGATGGACGGCAAACCTATTGTTCGGCGGCCTGTGCAAAAGCGGCACATCGCAGACAGCAGCGGGAATATATGCGGAAAAAACGGGGCTGATGTGTTGACAATTAGGCCACCTCAAACCCGCCTGTGACAAGGCTTTTTAAGGCCCTTTTCTGCGGGAGGTGTATGTTTCTATGTCCGGCCCTGTTTCCGTGAGATGCTGTCAACATTTTAGCTGCCGGAGCTTTGGGACAATTTGTCCCAAAGTTCCGGCTTTTGTGGAAGGAGGTACTATGCCGAAATATTATCCGATCAACGAAGAAGCCGCAAAGCGGGCAAAAGATATGAACAGCTTTTCCGACTATCAGCCGGGCTCCGCTACGGCGGGCTACCGGGCAATGGTCGATGAAGCGTATGCAGCGGCGGAACGCCAGAAAGCCCGTGTCGATCCAATGTACCATGATAAGATTGACGCGCTGGTGGATCGCTATGCCCGGAAACTTGCGGAAAATCTGAATGAACGCAATGTGATTGATGCCCGGGTGCCCTCTATTCTGATCTCCGGGGGCGGCAATTTCCCTGTGGCAAAAAAGCACAAGCAGAACGCCGCCCGGGATCGCAACTATGGAGAGTATGCGGAGATTTCAAAGCTGCTTGATAAAATCCGCTCTGTTGGTATGGGCGGGATCAGCGCAGACGATGATCTGGCCGTGGAAAAGCTGACAAAAAAGCTGGAGGGGCTGGAGTCCCAGCAGGCCACCATGAAGGCGGTCAATGCGTATTTTCGGAAACACAAAACGCTGGATGGCTGCCCGGAGCTTACGCCGGAGCAGGCAGAAAAGCTCAAAGCAGATATGGCGCAGTCATGGCACTTGGACAAAAGCAAGCCGTATCCCGCCTATCTGCTTTCCAACAACAACGCCAACATCCGCCGTGTACGCCAGCGAATTGAGGAACTGAGCAACCGCTCCGAGTTTGCAGGCTGGACATTCCCCGGAGGCGAGGCAAAAATCAACGAGGCTGAAAACCGTTTGCAGCTTATTTTCGAGGAAAAGCCCGATGCCGATCAGCGGCAGGAACT
Organism: Roseburia sp. AF25-13LB; assembly: GCF_003478915.1. Taxonomy (NCBI): domain Bacteria; kingdom Bacillati; phylum Bacillota; class Clostridia; order Lachnospirales; family Lachnospiraceae; genus Roseburia; species Roseburia sp. AF25-13LB. The sequence continues at coordinate 27,049 of NZ_QUFO01000009.1, read as the reverse complement.
GAAAAGCAACGGCTTTAAGTGGGCTCCCAGCCAAGGGGCATGGCAGCGCCAGCTTAACCAGAACGCTATCCGTGCTGCGGCCCGGATAGACTTTCTGCGGCCCGAGGACGGTACAAGCCCCTATCAGCTCCAGCCGTTTGTGAAAAGAGAAAACAAAGAAATGTCTCGATGATGGGAGGTGTACTATGGACAAAAATCAAGGCTATTCGATTCTGAAGGCTGTTATGCTGGAAAATGGACGTGGATTTGCATTGGGCGAACATCCCACCGCGCCATCCCGCTATGTCACATGGGCCTGCTATGATGACAAAGACGGCCTGCGGCAGTACGAATGGGGTCACTATGGAAATGACCGCACCGCGATGGAACAGGATTTTACAGACCGGGTGCAGGACTATCAGCGTATTTATAACGTGGGGATCAGGCAGACCGAGGCTCCCGGTCTTTACAAGTATTATTCGACCCAGCGGCCTGTGGACATCGGGACATTCCCGAAGCCGCCCTATAACAAGCCGGATGAAATTTTCAATTACGATCAGCGCGTCCCGGTGGAAAATGGCTCGTTCTTGGCTTGGGGTTATCTTACCTATACCCGCCCCCTGACAGAAAAACAGGCATCCGACTATGAGCTGCGTCCTGCGCCTGATAATCCCGACAGGCCCCGTCCGATTGCCGAGCAGATGAAAAACGCGGCAAAGTTGGCGGAGGCAGATCGCGGCCCGGAGGCTCCGGCTCCCCAGCGCAGGCAGCCTGACCGTGACGATAGATAAGGAGGTGCGTATATGGAAAAGAAACGTGAACAGGATTTGTCTGTACTGGAGGCGCTGCGCCTGCACCGTGAATTTCATTTGCCGCGCCCCATTCCGGCAGACGAACAGGAAAAGCCGCTGGATAAGGTAAAGGAGCCGCCCCGCGCCTGCCGCAGCCGGGAGCGTGAGGAACGATGACAAAGAACCGCCGCCGTCCGATTCATCTTCATGTGATGGTGTCGGAGGCGGAACAGGCCCTGATTCAAGAACGTATGGCGGAGGCTGGCATCCGTAATATGGGAGCCTATATGCGGAAAATGGCCCTGAGTGGGTATGTGCTTCATGTTGACCTTTCGCCTGTTCGTGAGCTGGTTTCGCTCCAGCGGCGCTGCTCCAACAATCTGAACCAAGTGGCAATTCAAGCCAACACCTACGGCGCGATTTATCCCGAAGAACTCGAGGCCTTGCAGCGGGACTATGCCGCTTTGTGGGAGCCGCTGTCTGATCTCTTGAAACAGCTCTCCGCGCTGGTAGAGCTCTGACCCATCCGGGGAGTGGTTGATACCGCTCCCCGGCTTTTTCTACTTCGGGACAAAGTGTCCCAAAGTAAAAATACTGTTTGCCGGAAGGAGGGATTTTTACGGCGACCACCTACATCCGCCCTTATAAAACAGCGGCGGGAAAAAGTGCAATTCAAACGATGGAGGATCGTTTCACCTATGGCCTGAACCCAGAAAAGCTGGGAGCCGTATCTTCCTATCTCTGCGATCCGAACACGGCTCCCGCCGAGTTTCTTCTGGTAAAAAGTCAATACCTTGCAGAGACAGGCCGGGCCGTGTCTCGCGGGGCCCTGTTCTTTCAGATCCGGCAGGCGTTCCTGCCCGGGGAGGTTACGGCGGAAGAAGCAAACCGTATCGGCTATGAAACGGCGATGCGCTGGACAAAGGGAAAGTATCAGTTCTTCGTCTGTACGCATACCGACAAGGCCCATATCCACAATCACATTTATTTCAATGCGACGGCCTTTGACCGCTCCCGGAAATTTCATAATTTCATTGGTTCGTCCTTTGCCCTGCGGAGGCTCTCTGACCGCGTGTGCATCGAACATGAATTGTCTGTTATCCAAAATCCGTGCCAGCACAGCAAGGGTCGTTTTCTCCACTATGGACAGTGGATCGGAGAAAAGCCACCCTCTGCCAAGCAGCGGGTGCGGCTGGCTGTTCTCGCCACTTTGGAGAAAAAGCCCACGGACTTTGCCGACTTTCTTCGTCTCATGGAGGAGTCCGGCTTTTCGGTGAAACAGGGACGCGGCGGTGTCATCTCATTCCTTGCGCCCGGGCAGGAAAAACCGACTCGGCTCCGGGCTTCTACACTGGGAGCCGGATTTGACCCGGAGGACATCAAGGCAGTAATTGCCGGGGAACGTCCACTCCCTGAGCTGACAGAGGAGCCCACGGTTCCGCCACGGCGAGTTAATCTCATCATCGACATTCAAGAGCGTATGACCCAGGGCAAGGGCCCGGCCTATGAACGATGGGCCAAGGTCTACAACCTAAAACAGATGGCTGCCGCGCTCCAGTATTTGCAGGAGCATCATCTGACAGACTATGCGGCGCTGACGGCCAGCACCGAGGCTGCTGTGGATCACTTTCACAAGCTGTCTGACGAGCTCCGCACAACGGAGGAGGCTCTTTCCAAAACCTCGGAGCTGATGGCTGCCACGGTGGACTATGCCAAGACCCGCCCGGTATTCGATGGGTACAAGGCTGCGCGGTACAGCAAAAAGTATCTGGCCCAGCATGAAGTGGAGCTTGCCACTTACCGGGCGGCAAAGGATACCATGAACACCATACTGAACGGCGCAAAGCTCCCTAAGATTGAAGCACTAAAAAAATCCTGCCGTGAGCTGGCGGGACAAAAGAAAGAGCTTTATGCAGAATACCGGGATGCCCAGCGGCAAATGCGGGAGGCTGTGGCAATAAAAGCGAACATTGATCATCTGCTCGGCATAACAGACGAGCGTGAAAATAAGGCCCAGGAACGATAGTGACGGGCCGCAGACTACGGTGCAGCGCACCGGGACTTTGGGACAATTTGTCCCGAAGTACAGCGGGTTTGGGGAGCTCCCCAACAAGCATTTTTGCGGGCCCTGCGCCCTGCAAAAATTTCGGAGTGTGGCCACACCCGAATTGCTTGCCAAAACGCGCAACCCGCAACATGGCGCAAAAAACGGAGGTTACGCTTTCTTTTACGTTTCCTCCGTTTCTTTCGATGCTTTCATCGCTTGGATTGTAGCTTCAACGATTTTCAATTCTCTTTCGTCCAAGGCGTTCAACATGGCATCAATCCGCTTCCTGCACTCGCTCCCGCTATTCTGGGACGGGTAAAAGTATTGATCCACCGATATATCAAACATTGTAACCATCTGATAAAAGGTGTTGAAGCTTGGATGCTGACCATCATTTTCATTATACATAATGGTACGCGGAGCGCGGTCAACAATATAGGCCAGTTGCTCCTGTGTCATGCCGCTGGCTTCTCTTGCACGCTTGATGGCGAGCCCTATATCGTGAAAATCAAAGCGTCTTTCATCTCGTTCTATCTTCATAACATCACCTGATATGATTTTACATTTCATGTGATATTATTTGAACGACTTTGTATTTCATACTACTGACTATTTAATTTCACATACGCAAAATTGATGATCGCGGAAATGTGAGGTACAATATACCTATAACTTTGGGACAATTTGTCCCGAAGATCAGAGGTTGGTATCTAAAATAAAATCAGAAATATTGTGAGGTTTCTGTGACATTTGGGTGCTATACTGAAAATGAAGGAGTGTGATACCATGCGAATTTTAGTAGTCGAGGATGATCGGCTTTTGAATAATACTTTATGCTATAACTTGAATACTGCGGGCTATACGGTTGATTCTGCACTGACAAAATCAGTGGCCAGTAGTTTCTTGACAAAGCAGGACTATGACCTGATTGTGCTGGATGTAAATTTGCCGGACGGGAACGGTTTTGACTTCTGCCGGGAAATAAAAGAGCGTCGCCCTGATACCGTTATTATTTTTCTGACCGCAAATGATATGGAAAGCGATATGCTCAAAGGGTATGAACTGGGCGCAGAGGATTATGTGACAAAACCTTTCCCTATGAGCGTCTTTCAAAAGAAATTAGCGGTAGTGCTGGGTAGGCTGACAAAACAATATGGTGGTGATACTTATGAGGATGGCACACTGACCATCAATTTTTCAGAAATGAGTGCTACTCTATCAGGAAAGCCACTTACATTCACCCCACTGGAATATCGACTTTTGAAAATCCTGATGAAAAATCCGCAGATTGTTTTGACCCGGCAAGTCTTGTTGGAAAAGCTGTGGGACGCAGACGGAAATTTTGTGGATGAACACGCTCTGACTGCGGCGATCAGCCGGGTACGAAACAAAATCGAAACACCTGACCGTCAGTATATCAAAACGGTATATGGTATGGGCTATATGTGGATCGGAGGAGTGCTGAAATGAATGTGCGAAAACTTTCCGTCAACAAAGCCTGTATCTTTTTTGCTGTTCTCCTGCTGGTGGCAATGGGGACGGTTTCAGCAGCTTTGTATGGGCTGACCCAAAATATAACCGCTGTCTGGTATGTATTATTGTTCGGCATTTTTGTGCTGGTTTGCGCTGTTTGTTTTATGGTGCTGGTTCGCCGCAAACTGGCAATGTTCTCCGATGCTTTTTGCAGTTTAATGGATGATATGTTATCCGGGAATATGCAGCCGAAACAGACTGTGGAAGAAGAAAGTCTTTTCTATAAAATTGAATATCGGCTGAACCGTTTATATGAAGTCATGCAGGAAAACAAGAACGGCATTGCACAAGAACGGGCTGACCTGCAAGAACTGATTTCCGACATCTCCCATCAGGTCAAGACCCCGATTGCGAACTTGAAAATGATTAACAGCACTCTGCTTGAAAATGAAGTCCCTGTGCAAAAACAAAAAGAGTTTCTAACGGCACAGGCCAGCCAGCTTGATAAACTGGATTTTCTCATGCAGGCTATGATTAAAACCTCTCGTTTGGAAACAGGTGTTATTTCTCTGGAAAAGAAAAGCCAGCCGCTTTATGACACGCTTGCCGCCGCATTGGGAGGTATTCTTCTGAACGCCGAGAAAAAACAGATCAATGTTCAAGTGGACTGCCCGGAGAACTTGGTCGTTTCCCATGACAGAAAATGGACAAGCGAAGCACTGTTCAATATTTTGGACAATGCAGTGAAATATACGCCGGAGGGCGGTCAAATCCGTGTTTCGGTTGAAAGTTGGGAAATGTATGTGAAAATCGACATTGCAGATACAGGCATTGGCATTTCAGAACAGCATCAGGGAGCAATTTTCAAGCGTTTCTATCGAGAGGACATCGTACATGATGTAGATGGAATTGGTATTGGTCTATATCTGGCTCGTGAGATCGTAACCTTGCAAGGCGGTTATATCCGGGTAACATCCGAGGTTGGGAGGGGTTCAACTTTTTCCGTCTTTCTGCCTCGACAATAAAATAAGTACGCTAAAAAACAAAATGTCACAGGCCTATGACATTTGAGCTTTAATTAAACAGAGGTATTTTGTTTCCCGTGACATTTCTGTGAGGTTTACCTTTTATGATAGAGCCATCAAAAAGAAAGGGTGGTGTTCTATATGAACATATTACAAACGACAGATTTGAAGAAATATTACGGCACCGAACCGAACATTACAAAAGCATTGGATGGCGTGACCCTATCCATTGAGGAAGGTGAATTTGTTGCCATTGTTGGTACTTCCGGCAGCGGTAAGTCTACTTTGCTGAACATGATGGGCGGGTTAGATACGCCAACTTCCGGCAGTATTAAAGTAAAAGGGAAAGAATTATCGAAACTCAAGGATGAACAGCTTACCATCTTCCGCAGACGTAACATCGGGTTTATCTTTCAGAATTACAATCTTGTTCCTGTGCTGAATGTCTATGAAAATATTGTCCTGCCGGTGGAGCTGGATGGTGATACCGTGGACAAGCGGTTTATGGATGAAGTCGTGAAAATGTTGGCTCTCGATGGGAAGCTGAACAGTATGCCTAACAATCTGTCCGGCGGCCAGCAGCAGCGTGTAGCGATTGCCCGCGCCCTTGTTTCCAAACCAGCTATTATACTTGCAGATGAACCGACAGGCAATTTGGATAGCCGGACAAGTAGTGATGTTCTTGGTTTGCTGAAAGTTACAAGTCAGAAGTTCCATCAAACGCTTGTAATGATTACCCATAACAATGAAATTGCCCAGCTTGCCGACCGAATTATCCGTATTGAGGACGGAAAAATCGCACAGTGACAGGGGGTGACATTGATGGATGATATTTTATTTGGGAACAATAATCAGGCAACAATCAATCGTCTTGCCAAAAGAAGCTACCGCGCTAATAAGCAGAGAAATGTTTTCGTTACCATCGCATTATTCTTGACCGCCTTTATGATTACATCTGTATTTAGTTTGGGGTGCAGTTATTTTGAAACCTATCAAATGCAGCAAATTCGTGCGATGGGCACGACTGCGGATGTGGCAATTACAAGCCTCTCAGAAGAACAATATGAAGAATTGAGCCGATCCAGCTTGGTATCCGTAGTTGGTGTCAGTCAGAGATTGGGCAGCATTGATACATCTGGAATGGACGATGCCCTGCTGAGTATTACCTGGATAGACGAAACAGAATGGCAAGAACACCGTGTACCAACAATTTCGGATATACACGGAGATTATCCGCAAGCAAAAAATGAAATTATGCTCCCTACATGGGCTTTGCGTGCAATGGGGATTGATGATCCACAGATAGGGATGAATATTTCCCTTTCCTATCAACTCGGAACAGATTATCAATATATCTCCGATGAATTTGTTTTGTCGGGCTATTACACAGATTATTCGGCTTCACGTGCAGGCAACCGTGGTGCCGCTTATGTTTCGGAGCTTTTTGCAACACAAACAGGGCTTCCCTTTGATAGTGTGTCTACCGCAATGATTTCTTTTTCTGATGACAGTAATGCCCTGCGATCCTGTGAAAAACTAAAACGGAAGATTTCGTTTACAGAAAGTCAGTCCTTTGAAATTGTACCTATTGCTCAGAGCAATTCCACCACCATTGTTCTTCCACTGGCTGCTATTATCGTCTTTATCATTATCAGCGGCTATTTGCTGATTTATAACATTCTGTATATCTCAATTTCAAGAGATACACAATTCTATGGACAGCTTAAAACGATAGGCACGACAAAAAGACAAATCAAGCGGATCGTGCGTTCTCAAATATTCAGAACGGCGGTGATCGGTATTCCCAGCGGCCTGATTGTCGGTGGTATTGTTTCGCTTGGACTTGTTCCGTTTGCCATGAATATGATGTACTCAAGCGATACAGACCTTGGGGAGATAGTGTCCTTTTCCCCCATTATTTTTGCGGGTGCCGCAATCTTCACATTTTTTACTGCAATCATCGGCAGCATGAAACCAGCGAAAATAGCTGCAAGTATTTCTCCTGTTGCGGCTTCACGCTATACGGAGGCAAATACAAGGAGTTACCGAGATCATAAGAGCCATAGAACAAAATTATCTCGGATGGCACGAGATAATATTTTTAGAAACCCTAAAAGCGCTTTCCTTACTTTTGCGTCCTTATTTTTAGGCTTAATATTGTTTTTGGTTTCTGCTGGTCTACTATCAAGCCTAAGTCCCGACAATTTTGTAAATCAATGGGGAGAAAGTGATTTCGCATTGACTTACAGCATTTCCGAAGAAGGAAACCTGCTCTCTGATGAAATGTTGCAGCAAATTGAAACAATGCAGGGAATTGAAAATCTGCGCGTCACTTATTCTGCTTCACCGTGGCCCACTATGGATGTCATTTACGACGAAAATGTATTCGGGAAATATATTGATTCCTTGGATGGCGTATCAGGTCTTGATTTTTCAAATGCGGAAACACGAAAAAACTATACAGATAATTTTTGGAGCGGCGTTTACGGAATAGATTCCAGATATATCGAAGAACTTAATAAAACGCTTGATAAGCCTATTGACTTAACCGCCTTTGAAAAGGGAGAGTTGGTGGTTTTGTCCGCTATGACGGATGATGAGGGAAACCTATTGATTCAGCCAGGGCAAGCAATCACCGTTGTCGGTGAGTCCGGGGAACAGGTCTTTACAGTGGCAACTGGCTTTCTGGACGCTGATTTTCAGAATGGTCGAGGAAATGAGAGAGGTACTGCCCCTGATTTGTATATCAGTGAGCAGGCAATAGAGAAGTTGTCTGGAGAAACCAAAATCTTTCGGATTGCTTTTGATACGATTGATAGCAGTTATGACAAAGGGATTATGGAGCAGCTTCAATCCATTACTGCTTCGTCACCGGGCATTACGATTCTGTCACGATATGAAAAGCAGCAAGAAATGGCCGGATATTTGCTGACCTCAAGGATTATAGCCGCAGGGTTGTCCGCTGTATTTTTGCTGATAGGAATTATGAATTTCATTAACACAATGGTTGTTAGTGTAAATACTCGGAAACATGAATTTGCAACACTTGAAAGTATAGGAATGACGAAAAAGCAAATTAGAAATGTATTGCTTTGGGAAGGCGGGTATTATTGGAGTATTTCTTTCCTACTGCTTGCCACACTGGGAACAGCGATATATATTCCAATATACTCAGCCTTTAGAAGAATGGTTCCTTATGCAGCTTTTCACTATCCTGTAATTTCTCTGTTGGTTGTCGCAGCTATTGTTTTGCTGGTCTGCTTGGCAACCCCCGTCATAACTTTCATGCAAAATGTTAAGCAAAGCGTTGTAGAGAGACTGCGGCAGAATTAAATATTTGCGATGAAAACCGGGAGATTATTCTCCCGGTTTTTCAAATCTCACAGGTTCGTGAGATTTCAGCCCATTATTCTGTCGAAACAGCGTGTGTCAGTGACATTTCTGTGAGGATTGCTTGTTAAGATAAGCGCAAAAGGAACAAGCTGCCGCACGACGGCAAAAGAAAAAAAGCCGTCGTACAGCAGCCTATCAACACGCCCATTTGAAACGGCGGCTTTGATTTTCAGAGCCGCCGTTTCTTTGCGTCTACACAAACCAATGACGACTTGTAGGGACACGGTAGCCGATGGGAGGTTATTTTGCCGTGTTCATTTTATTATTTCATTGTTCGCGTGATCTGCACCAGCTAAAAAAAGCGTAGCCCCTCCGTCGGAGCAGTCCGGTTTTGAACATGAAATTAAACAGTACATAACCGATAATACTTTTTCGTGCGCTTGTGCGGCCTTGTGTCGCACAGGCGCATTTTGCTTTCCAGACTTCGAGACAAAGTGTCCCGAGGTGCGGTGCCGTTCTCCGCCGTTACTCCATTTCGTTTCCGACCAACCCCGAACAAACTGAAATGGAGGATTTTACGATGACTACTATCAATTTGAAAGATTTTTATTATTGGTACACACAGGATCAGTTTATCGAGGTTTCTGACGAGGTAGCCGAAGTGTTTGTGGCCGATGCCCGGCACGAAATGGCCTACCAGCGGCGGCTCTCCCGGCATAAGGCGCAGTATTCTCTGGACTGCGATGACGGGATCGAATATTCCGCCTGCCTGCATGAGCCAACGCCCCAGGAGCTGCTGGAGCGCATGGAGCTGTTCATCCGTCTATGGAACGCCCTCAACTCTTTGCCGGAGATCCAGGGCCGCAGAATTGACGCACATATCATTCTTGGCAAGTCGATTAAGGAAATTGCCGAGGCCGAGGGCGTACATGAGGAGTCTATTCGCCAGTCGGTCAAGCGTGGCCTTGAACGCATGAAAAAAACTTTTTGATTTTTTCATCTTAACCCACTTGGAATTGATGAAAAAATGTCTCGGTTTATGAGAGGAGGTTTTCTTCCTAACGCAAGGGAATAACGGCAACCCTGAGTAAGTTCGGGGAGCCAGACGGTGGGTGCGCGGTGACATTTCCAAAAAGAGATTGAGCGAACAACACCAACATCGTAAATGGGCCCGGCCATCCCAAGGCCACGATCCGGCAATGAACAGACTGGCTGCCTGTTCCTCCGGGCTTGTCGCTTCACTTGCTTTGAGAGCGCCGCACAGAAAATAACGATTGTCTTTGGACAGGCCAAGTAAATATGTGCGGCGCTCTCTAATATTCAAAAACTATAATAAACCTCGAGACAAAGTGTCCCAAGGTGGAGTAAGGCAACAGGCCAGCATCCCGGTGGTGCTGGCCTGTTGCGTTTCCCCACCAAACAGCGGGAGGCGTTCTATCAATCTGCGAAGGAGGTTTACCGTGAAATTAACTACACAGGAACTTGAACAAATGAGAAGCGTTGACATTGGCGCGGTGGCTGCCGAGTCCCTGCCTGATGTGAGCGGTATGACCTTTGACAATGCGCTTTCCCGAAAGGAGCGCATCTCTCGATTTTTGCAGACTGTCAAAAATCCATACTGCTTTTGCATCGGTGGTGTTGGCGTGAAAATTGAATTTGCTGAAAGCGGGCCATCTCTCCAAGACAAGCTGACGGATTTCCTGCTGCGGCAAAGAAGCGGGCTGTAACTTCGGTTACAGCTCGTTTTGCTTCTTCGAGACAAAGTGTCCCGAAGTGGAGGCATCCTTGTTGTCCTCCCCGGACAGAGTTATAATATAAGTGTAATGTGATAGGGAAGGAGGAACAATGGCACGAGCAAAAAACAGAGGGTATCAGCAGAGTTTCTCTCCCTCTTACACAATCCGCCGCTGGCGGCTGGGCATCTATATCCGGCTTTCAAAGGAAGATTTGAAAAAAGGAAAAGACGATAGCAACAGCGTAAAGAACCAGCGTGACCTACTGAACGATTTTTACCGACGCAACATTGACGAGTTTGAAAGTATCACGGAATATGTAGATGACGGACATACTGGAACGGACGCTAACCGTGAAGATTTTCAACGGCTCTTGGCGGATGTCATGAGTGGTAAAATCAACTGCGTTATAGTAAAAGACCTGTCCCGCTTCGCACGAAATTATAGCGATGCCGGAAGTTTGATCGACAACCTGTTTGTTCAAATGGGTGTTCGCTTTATCAGCCTTGCTGAGAATGTGGACAGCTACAAGAACCCCGACAGCGTTTCAAATATCATCGTTCCCATTACAAACGTGATGAACGATAATTACTGCTATCAGACTTCCAAAAAGATCCGGCAGGTATTTGATTACAAACGGCGCAACGGCCAGTATATCGGAGCATTTGCTCCTTACGGCTATGTAAAGCACCCAAAGGACAAGCACAGGCTGATTGTTGATCCCGATGCTGCTGAAAATGTCAAACTCATTTTCACAATGATTATTCAAGGGTCATCAAAACGTGCTATCGCGTTGTACCTGAACGAACACGGCGTACCGAGCCCCTCGGCTTACAAGGTACAAAAGGGCTTGCCTGTTTCGACAAGAGGGTATGACGATCCTATGTGGGGAGCCCGCATGATCCACTCCATTCTTACCAATCCGACCTACACCGGGGACTTAGCCCAAGGCCGGAGCCGGGTGAAAAGCTACAAGGTACACCAGATTGAAGCTGTTCCCCGCGAGGAATGGGTGGAAGTGGCTGGAACACATGAGGCCATTATCGACTATGAAACTTTCGATAAGGTACAGGCTCTCTTACAGCGTGATACCCGTACTTCCCCGAAAGGCCGTGAGGTACATTTATTCAGCGGCTTTCTGAAATGTGCCGATTGCGGGCGGGCCATTACCCGATGCGTTAGCAAGAACAACAATGTATATTATTCTTGCTCAACCTACAAGAACCGTTCCCGGACAGCCTGCACCATGCACTCAATCAAGCATGAACGGCTGGAGGCTGCTGTTCTGTTCGCCGTACAGCATCAGGTACATTTAGCTGTTTCCTACTCAGAAATCGTAACGCAGATCAATTCCGCTCCAATCAAAAAAAGCCAGTCTTACCGACTGGACGATCTGATAGCTGCAAAAGAGCGGGAACTGATAAAGATAACACGCTACAAGCAATCTCTTTATCAGGACTGGAAAGACGGTGAAATCACCCAGCAGGAATACCGGGATATGAAGGCTGACTATGAACGGCAGACTTCTGATATTTCCGCGGTGCTTACCCGGCTGAACGCTGAACGCGCAGAACTGGCAAACGGTGTGGACAATGAGCATCCTGCACTGGTAGCCTTTATGAAGTATCAGAACATTGAAGCCCTCAACCGTGAAATCTTGGTTGAACTTGTGGACTATATCAAGGTCTATGAAAACGGCAATATCAGCGTGAAATTCAAATTTGCTGACGAGCTCCGCAAGATTGCCGAGTACATTGAAATCAACACTACGGAAGATACCGCAGTAGCGGGCTAACCCCCGCTACAAACCCCTTTGACAGTGTGTTTTCCTAATAGGCGCTAATCATATGATGATGGCTATGATGATATCTATATGGATGACGATTATGACTATGACAGATATGACAGAGACAGCGATTATGCAGATGGTGTAGATGATGCAATGGATGAGTATGGAGAAGATTGGTAATGCTGACAAAGTTTTACGGAAAGGAGACCACTATGGAAGAACTTTATTTTACCATCAGGAGTTTTCAGTTAAGAACCAATACTTGAATCACCACACCATACTTCATTTATGTGAGGTCTTTCATAGCGGCGCATATCCTGATTGCTGGTTGTTTTGAGCTTAAGAGCCAGGAGATTAATATATCTGTTAACCGTGGATTCAGATACATCCCCTTTTTTGATGCTTCCGTTTTCATGAAGCTGTCTGTAGATAGCAGAAAGTCTGATGATGTTATCGTTCCAAGCGTACCTAAAACCGGAAAGGCAAGGTAAGTGCTTATGACAGATAAAGAGAAAAGGTACTGGGCATATTTTCTGAATGGAAAGTAGTAGCTGAAGGGAGGGCGATTCATCTTATGGTGGATTGCTCTTTTTGTCGTTTTGCTTGAAAAAGTAAAAAAATTCCAGGTATATTTTTTTGAGAAAAGCAAAATATATTAATGGCACTAAAATAATAATAGTGCCGAAAAAATATTGACAAATATGAAAAGAGATATTACGCTATTCATATATTTCCGGCACTTGGCTGGGTGAAGTGCCGGAAAAATAATTGGAGGTGATATCACGATGACTGAAGAAATTTATTTCAGGGGTGTTCATAATGTGACGGAATTTACGCGCAATGAATTATTCGTCTCTTTTCGTCAGGGAGGATATCAATTAAGTGAAGCTTCGTTCTACAAAAAGGTTGAAGATATGGTCAATGATGGTGAGATAGTAAGGGTGGGACGTAATCATTATTGTTTGCCGAATGATAAGCGGCAGGTGTACCGTCATGACTATTCGGAATTGGCGGAAGAAGTGGCATTGCAACTAGAGGAACAATATCCATATTTGAATTTTACAATATTTGAATTTGTTCAAATGAATGATTTCGTAAATCATTTAGTGGCTCATAATGTTATATTCCTATCAGTAGAATCAGATATTATGGAATTTGTTTTTGATACATTAAAGGAGAAATATCCTGGAAAAGTGCTTATCAATCCAACGGCAGATATCTACCATCAGTATTGGTCGGATAACATGATTGTAATTGTAAAGCTTATAACAGAAGCACCAAAAGGACAGGAAAAATCGTGGCATACAAGATTGGAGAAGCTATTAGTAGACATTATGTCAGAACCGTTACTTCTGGCATCTATAAGTGAGTCAGAATATCCGGGTGTATATATGGATGCTTTTGCAAGATACTATATTGATGAAAATTGTTTGTTTCGATATGCAAATCGAAGAAAGAGCGCAAAGAAAATAAAGAAACTGCTACATGATAAAACGGATATTATATTAAAAACAAAGGAATAGGTGCAAATGCTTTTGAAAGAAAATTTTAGTGAGGAATATATTCGCAGTCTACAAAAGGACAGCAAGAGAGATCCGGTGCTTTTAGAACGTACTGTATATGCTTTTGGACTTCTTGAAGCTTTGGCAAGGGTGAGGATGCCATTTATTTTTAAAGGTGGTACCTGCCTTATGATGCTAATGGATAAGCCACGTCGATTATCTACAGATATTGATATTATTGTGGAACCAGGGACTGATTTGGATGATTACTTAGAAAAAGCATCTGCTATATTTCCATTTCAGATGGTGGAAGAACAGAAGAGAGTCGGAAAAAACAATATAGAAAAGCGGCATTTTAAATTTACTTATGATTCACCAATTAACAATAAACAATTTTATATATTATTGGATGTGCTATTTGAAAATAATCATTATGCAGAAGTTGAGACAAAGGAAATAAGAAATGATTTACTACTGACAGAAGAAGAGTATCTAACAGTTAAAATTCCGAGTGCAGATTGTATTCTTGCAGATAAACTGACTGCATTTGCTCCTCATACGACAGGTGTCGAACTTAATAAAGGTAAGGATATGGAAGTAATGAAGCAGCTTTATGACGTGTGTTCTTTAATAGAGGTTTTTAAAGAATGCGATGTTGTAAAGCGTACATATGAACCGATTGCGTTGGCGGAGATTGCATACCGTGGAATAAATGCAACACCAACGGACTGCTTATGGGACAGCTTTGAGTCAGCTTTATGTATTGCGTCACGAGGCAAGGTCGGAGCAGAGGAGTATCCGATATATGTTAAAGGTATACGTGACTTACGTGGACATATTTATGCAGAAAACTATAGTCCGGAAATTGCAGCAGGGAGAGCAACCATGGTTATGTACATGGTAATGTGTTTGTTGACAGATACAGAGTTTGAAAAGGTGAAGGACTTCCGGGAATATGCCAATCATAAATTAGTGCATGAAAAGTTATTGACTCTTCGTTACTTGAAAAAGGCAAATCCAGAGGCCTATGCTTATGTGGTGAAGACTGATGAGATAATGAAATAAAATGATACTTGAAGAATTAATATCAAAAGCTAATCTTTGAATAAATATTTTTTGAATTTAAGTGACTCTTGACACATTTTTCCCGTCTATTAGGGTGAAAGGCCTTAATACAAGGGAAAGGAGGAGAAGCCTATGGATGATAAGCAGATATTAGATTTATATTGGGAGCGCTCCGAAGCTGCTATATCCGAAACTTCAAAAAAATACGGAAAGTATTGCAGATATATAGCCTTTAATATTCTTCACAATGACGAAGACAGCGAGGAATGTGTAAATGATACTTATTTAAGAGCTTGGAACAGCATACCGCCTAACCGTCCATCTGTCCTAAAAACTTTTTTAGGGAAGATTACTCGCAACTTATCTTTGGACAGGTACGAACTGCTCAATGCAAAGAAACGTAATGGCGGGCAAATGCCATTGGTTTTTGATGAAATAAAAGAGTGCATACCATCGTTGGATAGTACAGAAAACATTGTTGAAGAAATTGCTCTAACGGATATTCTCAACCGCTTTCTTTCTTCCCTGTCATTAGAACAGCGAAAAATCTTTATGAGAAGATATTGGTATTTATCGCCCATTAAAGAAATTGCAACGGAATATGGTATGAGCGAGAGCAAAATCAAGATGTCATTATTTCGTTCAAGGAACGAACTCAAAAAATTGTTAGAGAAAGAAGGTATCTCTGTATGAAAGAAAAGAAACTTTTAAGGGCATTGGGAAATGTCGATAATCAGTATATTAAGGAGGCTGAACCTATGAAAAAAACAAGTAAAATAACTAATCGGCAAAAATGGGTGTCTGTTGCTGCTTGCTTCGTACTCGTTGCTGTGATTGGAGTGGGAATTTTTCAAAGCAATCTGTTTGGTACAAAAAACGATATTGCTACGCTGGATGGTGGAGAAACAATTACTTTTGTTAAAAATGACTTATCACAATCTTCAATTAACTTAAATGTAATAACAAGACCTTTGAGCGATGCTGAGATTGAAATGCTTTTTGCAGACTTGCCTGTTACCGCAGATGCTTACTTTGATGCTGACAATCATAATATTCTGGGTTTTGAGGGAAAAATTGGTGATACAAGAATGGTAGTATCTAAACAGGGTGTAAATCTATTAGATACTATCATTGATGGAAATACAATCACTTCAAGTATAGACGGCGTTGATATCAATGCAGGATATTTCGTAACAAAGTCAAATAGTCAAGGTATCAAAACCGTAATATATTATGCAACCTTTGATATGGGAGAGAACACTATTTATGTAGAGTATTCTGGCGCTGAAAATGAAAGTGAAACTGTAAAGAACAACTTGGTAGACACAATTTTGAAGTTGATTGAGAACGGTGCATTTGATTTGAGCCAAATCCAAGAATAATCTGCAAATTTCATATACTAAGAACTTGATATAACGCCTATACCCTTAAAAATATTTGGCTTCGGTATGCTGTATTGCGTGGTGTATCTTCCTTCTAAAGATGGCACATTATTTCTTTGCTGTGGTTACAAATGCACCAATTACATATTATGGAACGGTGTGCATTGTGCTGTTTGGATTAATGTGGAGTATAGTCATGGAATTGAAGCAGGAATTAAAAGAATACCTTTTGGGGTTTCCACAGGAATATTGGCTTGTTCCGTGTTCTAATAGTTCAAGATATAACAAGGTGTTTCGTTTTATATGGTTAGTAGGCGTCGTTTTAGGAATGATATTTTTATTAATGATTAAATGAGGGATGAGTCTTTGATAAAAGTTATATTTTATTTTTTGCTTGTAAGTATAGGAGCAGGTTTGGTGCAGATGAAAATACCGCTGTTTGGTCGTCATGGCAAGCGGTGGGAAGAACAAAATTATGCACAGCGGTTTGGCGGTATCTTTTTTCCGGTATTCATTGCGCTTGTAGTTATCTTTTTATTTAATGAGTATAAGACGGCTCAATTACCCACTTTGAATGAAGAAATGCTGATGAATGGAGCGGAGTATTGTTTGGTAACTGATCTGAATGAGATAGGAGATGCGGATTATGCTTATGAGATAAAAAGCGGAAGCTCACAAGAGGAGATTTGCGGAATTATATCAAGTATATGTATAGACTTAAAAAGGGAAGATGATTTGGTAAATGCCAGATATGAAAACGGAGAATATATTATCATCAGCAATGGCATAACAATAGGACGGGCTGTCATAAATGACAAAGCAACAACAGATTTGTTGAAAATATACTTTTGCAACTAACAGTGGATGAGCGTTTCTGTGTAACTTTTAGGCGAGAATATCAAAAACTTTTCGTTCTGTTCACATTAACTGCTATCATTCAGAAGGGGTATGTGGTACTATTTAGTATAGTGGGGAAAGTGTGCACAGTTGCTGAATTATAAGATGAAGAGGTGTTACTGATGAAGATATGCTATAACAAACTTCAAAAACTTATGATTGATAATCAGATGAAAAGACAGTATTTAATGCGTGCAGCCGAAATCACATCATACGCTGCAACGAAGATAAATAAGCATGAGCCAGTATCTCTTGAAGTACTGATGAGGATATGTCAGGTGTTTCACTGCGACATCGGAGATATATGCGAAGTTATTTTAGATGAAGATTAAAACACGGAGGTAATTATAGATGGCAAGTGCGGTTAAACCAAAGAAAGAAATATCAATGGAAGAAGCACTTTGGAAAAGTGCTGATAAATTGAGAGGTTCTGTTGAGCCTGCGGAGTATAAGCACGTTGTTCTGAGTTTATTCTTTCTTAAATTTGCCAGTGACAAGTTTGAGGAATGCCGTAATAAGATTATTGCTACACACGGCGAAAAGTATGCGGATATGAAGCCGTTTTATACTCAGGAAAATGTATTCTATCTTCCTGAAGAAAGCCGTTGGAAATACATTATTGAAAACGCAAAGCAGGACGATATTGCCCTGAAGATAGATACAGCACTTTATACGATTGAGAAGAACAACCCGGCACTGAAAGGTGCTTTGCCGGATAACTATTACTCCCGCTTACATATTGATACGGCAAAGTTGGCTTCTTTGCTTGATGAAATCAATCGTATCAACACGGATGATAAAGAGAACGACATTATAGGTCGTGTATATGAGTATTTCCTCAGTAAGTTCGCTCTTGCAGAAGGAAAAGGTAAAGGAGAGTTCTATACACCAAAGTGCATTGTAAACCTGATTGCTGAAATGCTTGAGCCTTACGACGGAATACTGTATGACCCTTGTTGCGGTTCGGGCGGTATGTTTGTGCAGTCCATCAAGTTCGTAGAAGCACATAGCGGTAATAAAAAGAAAGTGTCTATTTACGGTCAGGAATACACAAATACCACTTTCAAACTGGCAAAAATGAACTTAGCTATCCGTGGTATTTCTGCAAATCTTGGAGAGATGGCAGCCAATACATTTACCAATGACCAGCACAAAGACCTTAAAGCAGATTTTATTATGGCAAACCCGCCTTTCAATCAAAAGCAGTGGAGAGCCGAAAATGAGCTTATAGACGACCCTCGTTGGAACGGATATGAAGTTCCGCCAACAAGCAACGCAAACTATGGTTGGATACTGAATATTGTTTCCAAACTCTCTCAAAACGGTGTGGCAGGTTTCCTGCTTGCCAATGGTGCATTATCTGATGATGGTACAGAGTTGAAAATCAGACAGCAGCTTATAGAAAATCACTTGGTAGAAGCGATTATTATTCTTCCGAGAAACCTTTTCTATACCACTGACATCAGCGTTACCCTTTGGGTACTCAATAAGAATAAAAAGGCTCGTGTTGTTGAACAGAATGGAAAGCTAAAACGCTATCGTAATCGAGAAGATGAAATACTCTTTATGGATTTGCGACAGATGGGAAGTCCTTATGAGAAGAAGTACATTGAATTGACAGAGGAAGATAGAGCCAAAGTTACAAGTGTATATCATAACTGGCAGCAGGAAGGCTATGAGGAAACTTATGAGAATGTGCCGGAATTTTGCTATTCTGCTTCTTTTGATGAAGTAAAGGAAAAAGGATTTACTCTTGTACCGAGCAGATATATTGAGTTTGTCAACCGTGATGAGAACATCGACTTTGATACCAAAATGAAATCATTGCAGGGAGAACTCAAAGAACTTCTTGCTCAAGAGGAAAAATCTAAATCAGATTTGCTTGCTGTATTTAAGGAGTTGGGATATGAAATCGAGTTATGATATTTTAGGAAACCATATCCGACTGATTGATACTCGGAACAGAGAAAGCATAACAGACAGAGTTTTGGGAATTAACATAGACAAGTTCTTTATGCCGTCGGTTGCAAATGTCATTGGTACGGATTTGAGTAAATATAAACTGATAACAAAAGGAAAGTTTGCGTGTAATCCAATGCACGTTGGTCGTGATGAACGACTTCCGGTTGCATTGTATGATGAAGAAGAACCTGCTATTGTTTCTCCGGCGTATTTTATGTTTGAGGTAGTAGATAACAGCATTTTGAATGAAGATTATCTGATGATGTGGTTTCGCAGACCGGAATTTGACAGTATTTGTTGGTTACATACTGACGGAAGTGTTCGTGGTGGGATTACTTGGGACGATATTTGCAGACTGGAATTGCCTATCCCACCTATTGAAAAACAGCTTGAAATAGTGAACAGTTATAAGGCAATTACGGAAAGAATTGCTTTAAAGCAGAAGATAAATGATAATTTACTGGCTACATCACAAGCTATTTTCAAGTCTTGGTTTGTAGATTTTCAGCCTTTTGAGGGAAAATGCCCATACTTTTGGCGAAATGGCTGTGTAGAGGATATTGCCGAGTTCTATGACTCTATGCGTAAACCCCTTTCTACGTTAGAAAGAACCGATATGGAAAAGGTATATCCATACTATGGTGCTGTATCTATTGTTGATTATGTTGATGATTACTTATTTGACGGTGAATATCTTCTCGTTAGTGAAGATGGTATTTATGTCGTAGACGAAAATGGACATCCGTTGCTACAACATATAACCGGGAAGTTTTGGGCAAATAATCACGCACATATCTTAAAAGGTAAAGCTGGTTTTACAGAAGATAGTTTGTATTTATTCTTGGCAAATACTAATATGGCTCCTATTGTTACTGGAGCAGCACAACCAAAAATCAATCAAGCAAACTTAAAAAGTTTTCCTTTAGTTATCCCTGATAGTGAAACTTTGTCCAAATTCAATGCGTTAATTGAACCATTTTTCGACCAACGCTTGAGCAATGTAGCGGAAATCAAGGAATTGGAAGCTTTAAAGGAATTGCTTCTTTCACAGCTCACACATTAAGCCGCTAAATTATCATTTACCGAAAAGGAGGGTTCATATATGGCATCACATAATTTCGCCTTTGAAGGTGGAGAAATATTGACCGGAATGGGTGCATCGTGGTTTGTGTCCTATGCCTACTATGAAACGGTTGACCCGTCTCACAGAAATTGGGCGAAGGTATCGACTACACAGCCCAGGATTTCCAAATACAACAAAGGTAAACAGTATCACAGGGCTTGGCTGAAAGAGGTTCTTGCTATGAACCCTGCCAACCTCAATAAAAACACCATCGGGCTTGATGCAGCTCAGACCAAAGCTATGGCGAAAGCTGTCCTGGAAAAGCTCGGCTAACCAGTTAACAACTCCTACCGACGGCGGGAGTCCTAAAAAGAACAGCCGTTGCTTGTCGTTCTCAAATTTGCAAAGGAGAAACGACGATGAAACAGAATTTAATCAATGATGTTGTTCAAGGGATGTTACCATACTTGAATAATGGACAGACTGAAAAGTTGCAAGAGGTATTGCATTTCGCACTTTTTAATTATCAGGTAACGCAGGATAAAGAACACGAGGAAATCTCAGAGCAGAATTTGGTGGAGCTATTCCTTTCGGCAAAGCGAATCGAAGGTTGCTCTGAGAAATCCCTCAAATACTACCAAACAACGATTGAAGCAATGCTCTTTCAGCTTCAGAAAGATGTAAAGCAAATCGTGACCGATGACATAAGAACATACCTTACGGAATATCAGAACCGCAAGCATTCAAGCCGTGTTACGATTGATAATATAAGGAGAATACTCTCCAGCTTTTTCTCTTGGCTTGAGGATGAAGATTATATTCTGAAAAGTCCAGTCAGGAGAATACATAAAGTTAAGACTGGAACAAGCGTTAAGGAAACTTATTCCGATGAAGCACTTGAGCTTATGCGTGATAGTTGCACAGAGCTTAGAGATTTGGCAATGATAGATATGCTTGCTTCAACGGGAATGCGTGTCGGAGAGATGGTTCTGCTCAATCGTGAAGATATAAACTTCAATGAGCGAGAATGTATTGTGTTCGGTAAAGGTGATAAAGAGCGAATTGTGTACTTTGACGCAAGGACGAAGATACATCTGCAAAACTACTTACAGAGCCGAAAAGATGATAATCCGGCATTGTTTGTTTCCTTGCAGTCACCGTATAACAGAATGAAAATCGGTGGCATAGAAGTTAGACTTAGAAATTTGGGTAATCGCTTGGGTTTGGCAAAGGTACACCCGCATAAGTTCCGACGAACCCTTGCGACGATGGCAATAGATAAAGGAATGCCCATTGAGCAGCTTCAACAGCTCTTGGGA
This sequence comes from Roseburia sp. AF25-13LB, assembly GCF_003478915.1. NCBI lineage: Bacteria > Bacillati > Bacillota > Clostridia > Lachnospirales > Lachnospiraceae > Roseburia > Roseburia sp. AF25-13LB. Next base: position 5,689 of record NZ_QUFO01000009.1, on the reverse strand, counting down.
CATAGAAGAATAGATACGACCTTGCAGTATGCAATGGTCAAACAGAGCAATGTAAAGATGGCTCACAGAAAATACATTGGATGAGGCGATTATGATGAAAGAAGGCTACAAAATGCTTGGCAATTTTATCAGACAAGTTGATGTGAGAAATACAGAAGGTAAAGAGGAAAATCTCTTGGGGGTTTCAGTTCAGAAAAAATTTATACCCTCGATTGCCAATACAGTTGGAACAGATTTCGCAAAATACAAAGTGGTAAAAAGACGACAGTTTACATACATTCCAGATACTTCTCGACGTGGAGATAAGATTGGAATAGCATTTTTGGAGGATTACGAGGAAGGACTTGTCAGCAATGTATATACCGTATTTGAAGTGATTGACGAAAAACAAATGTTACCGGAGTATTTGATGTTGTGGTTTAGCCGTCCGGAATTCGATAGATATGCCCGATTCAAATCCCACGGTAGTGTTCGTGAAGTAATGGATTGGGATGAAATGTGTAAGGTAGAATTACCAGTTCCGCCCATAAATGAGCAGAAAAAAATCGTAAAAGCGTATAAGACGATTACCGATAGAATAGCACTGAAGCAGAAGATAAATGATAATTTAGCGGCTTGAGAGTTGGGCAATCAATGTGCTTTGAAGCTCCTTGAGTTTCAGTATCTCGGATTGATTGTAAGAACGAACCTTTTCGACTTCTTTCAAAACACCTGTAATAGCCAACATGGAAGATTCGCAAGGTAAATATATTGGCAACTCACATTGTTTAGTTATTCCAATGTAAGCTCTTGTACTTCCACCACCAGCAAATGATTCCAAAATTGACTGGAAATAGCTTGAGGTAAAATAGTATCTGAGATAAACATTGCTTAATCCTTTATGAACTCGATAGTAGGTAACCTGCGGAGTAAGGATGATGTAATCATTACCTTCTGGTACAATAGCAACTCTGCCCAAAGTTGCCTTATGTGTTAACAACACATCATTGGGTTTTGCAAATCCTTTTCTAAGAGAGCTCGCTTGTTTCTCCGAAATAAATGCGCACTGAGAAAGGTCAACAAATCCATCAGATAAATTGTTTGCCATAATAAACGGAACACCTGATGCAACATAATCGCTTACCTTGGGATGTATCTCTCCATGGTTTCCGTCCATAGGAGGATCAATAAACCCTCGGTCAATCAAATCCTGCACCGTGTACTTAATCCAAGGTTTGCCACATTCTAAATCAGCTGAATACTGATTGTACATAACGCAAGCACATTGTTCAGCTAAATTATCATTTAACGGAGGTGGTATGTATGACAACAGCAGAAATAATTCAAATAGTCATTGGAATATTGTCATTAGTGGCAACAATAGCTGTTTCGTTTTTGATATATTGGTTACAAACACGGCACGAAAAAGAAATTCAAAAACTACAAGCGGAAAAAGAGTTAGAAATGAAGGCACGGTTATTTTTAATTGATAATGAGCCTGAGAGAGATTATTTACCATGGTGTGTTATAGTTGCTAATTTACATCCACTTGAAAGACATTCCAGAAAGATTTACACGGCATATTGTCGTTGTACGGAAGAACTTCAGAATGAAATATTGCGTCAAGCAGGATATAAAAGTAATTCAATACAGGGAACTCGTTGGGTACAGAAATGTATAATGGATTTGGAAAAGGATATTGAGCGATATAATTTAGGTAGAGATTATCTGTATGATGGAGCAAAGTATTTTCATAGAAGCTATGAGAGATACCGTGATTTGCGGTGGAATGGTACACCAAGTGTGTTTGAACCCATAAATAAGGATAATAAATCCAGAAGAACTTTCAATATAAATCAACTGTCTGTTGGGGAGTATGTAGATGAGTATTTTTATTACTACATTGAAAAGAAAATGGAATTTGACGAAGGTACACCTATTCCACCAATGGATTATGTATGGAGTTCTCAAAATCTTGCATATTGTGAAGAAGAAACAGTGTGTATGTGGTTAATGGAGTTGATTGAAAGTATTGCTATTGTAATAAGAAATAGAAAGTCTGATGAAGAAATAAATCAAAATCCATTAGAATATACAGATGCACAAGCTGAAACATTTGAGGACAAGTATTATGAGGTAATACAACAGCTTTATAATACTTATTATAAGAGTATTGCGGAGAATAAAAACAAAAGGAAGAAAAGCTAACGCAAAAGGAGTGAACGCAATGGCAAATTTTAATGAACACGCATTGGAAATGTCAATAATGGAGTTGTTCAAAGACGAGGAGTACACCTATGTCAGTGGCGACCAGATACACAGAGAAAGGACAGAGGTTCTGCTTACGGGCGACCTGAAGCAATATCTCTATAATCGCTATGCGAAAGACGGTATCACACCGAGTGAGGTGGATAGTGTCATTTTAATGTTGCGTAATATTTCCGGTACGATTTATGAAGCAAACAAAGCTGTATTTAAGTTGCTTTGCGATGGCTTTATTCTTAACCGTGAGGACAGAACGCAGAAAGACCTCTATATTGAACTTATTGATTTTGACACTCCCGAAAACAATATTTTCAAAGCGGTTAATCAGTTTGAAATTGAGGGCGTAAATAACCAGTTGCGTATTCCAGATGGCATTGTGTTTGTAAATGGTATTCCTGTTGTTGTTCTTGAGTTTAAGAGTGCGGTACAAGAAAATACGACCATAATGGACGCATACAAGCAGCTTACAATCCGTTACCGTAGAGATATTCCGGAGATTTTTAAATACAATGCTTTTGTTGTTATCAGTGATGGAGCAAATAATAAATATGGTTCTTTCTTCAGCCCGTATGATTTCTTCTATGCGTGGAGAAAGATAAATTCAGACGATAAAGAACTGGACGGTATCAATTCTCTTGTAACAATGATAAAGGGACTTTTCCGAAAAGACCGTTTGCTTGAAGTTATCAAAGATTTTATTTATTTTCCGGATAACTCCGATAAGGATTTGAAGATAGTGTGCCGCTATCCACAGTTCTTTGCGGCAAATAAATTGTATGAGAATATCAAGGCTCATCTTCGCCCTGAAGGAGATGGTAAAGGTGGTACATATTTTGGAGCGACAGGGTGCGGTAAGAGTTATACAATGCTTTTTCTTACTCGTATGTTGATGAAAAGCAAATACTTTTCTTCTCCGACCATTCTCATTATTACGGACAGAACAGACCTTGACGACCAGCTTTCCAAGCAGTTTGTCGGTTCAAAGAAATATATCGGAGATGAAACTGTTGTAAGCATTGAGTCTCGTGAGAAACTTCGTGAGGAGCTTCAGGGACGAGAGAGTGGCGGTGTTTATCTGACTACCATTCAGAAATTTACAGAGGATTTGCAGCTTCTTACAGACAGAACGAACGTTATTTGTATTTCTGATGAAGCACACAGAAGCCAAATCAATCTCGACCAAAAGGTTAAGATTACAGAGTCCGGTGTTCAGAAAACCTATGGCTTTGCCAAGTATCTGCATGACTCTTTACCAAATGCGACTTATGTTGGATTTACCGGAACTCCGGTTGATGGAACAATCGAAGTCTTTGGTGGTGTTGTAGACGCATATACAATGACGGAAGCTGTTAAGGACGGTATTACAGTTAATCTTGTTTACGATGGTCGTGCAGCCAAGGTTATGCTCAATCAGGATAAGGTAAGACAGATTGAAGAATATTATGCTCAGTGTGAACTTGAGGGGGCAAATGAACATCAAGTAGAAGAAAGTCAGAAAGCAGTTGCCAAAATGGAAGTTATTATTGGCGACCCTGATAGACTTCGTGCTGTTGCGGAGGATTTTATCAAGCATTATGAAACCCGTGTGGCAGAAGGTGCAACCGTAGCAGGCAAAGCAATGTTTGTATGTTCCAATCGAAATATAGCATACGATTTCTATAAGATAGTAAAGGAACTCAGACCGGAATGGACAGAAAAGAAGATTTGTGATGACGGTGTTGTTCTGAGTGAGAAAGATAAAAAAGAGTTGAAGCCAATGGAAAAAATTAAGTTGGTTATGACTCGTAATAAAGATGATGAAAAAGAGCTATTTGATATGCTTGGCACAAAAGAGGATAGGAAAGAATTTGACCGTCAGTTCAAAAATCCGAAGTCGAACTTTAAGATTGCCATTGTTGTAGATATGTGGCTGACTGGTTTTGATGTGCCGGAGCTTGATACGATTTACATTGATAAGCCTATTCAGCAGCATACCCTTATTCAGACGATTTCCCGTGTAAATCGTGTATGCGAGGGCAAAGATAAAGGTTTGATTGTTGACTATATAGGTATTAAGAAAAATATGAATACCGCCCTCAAGAAATATACGAATTTTGAGAGCGAAGAATTTGAAGGTGTGGAGCAGTCCATCACGATTGTAAAAGACCAGTTAGAAGTCCTTGGTCAGATGTTCCACAACTTTAACAGCAGTGATTTCTTCAATGGTTCCCCTACCGAACAGCTTGCCTGCTTGAACCGTGCGGTTGAGTATGTGCAGTTGTCTGAAGAACTGGAAAGAAGATTTATGGCAGCAGTCAAGAGAATGAAACAGGCATTTAACCTCTGTAGTTCAAGTGAGAAATTCTCTGATGAAGATAAGGATTATATTCATTTTTATTGTGCTGTCCGTTCTATCCTTTTCAAGTTGACAAAAGGTGATGCACCGGATATCGAGCAGATGAACGCTCGTGTCCGCAAAATGCTTGAGGGGGCAATTCAGTCCGATGGTATTGAGGAATTATTTGAAACCGGAAAGCATATATCGGTTGATATTTTCAGCGATGAATATATGAATAAGATAAACGCTATTCAGTTGCCGAATACGAAAATTAAGATACTTCAAAGACTTCTTTCTCAGGCAATCGACGAGTTTAAGAAAGTCAATAAGATTATGGGGGTAGAATTTGCAGACAGACTCAAAAAGGTTGTTGATGAGTATAATAACCGACGTCGTGATGAAGCGTATGCCAACGAAGTCCTTGATGATGTTGCGGAGCAGCTTGCACAGTTGTTGTCTGAACTGAAAACAGAAAAAAACTCATTCAAGAATATGGGCATAGATTATGAGGAAAAGGCTTTCTATGATATTTTGAAAGCAGTTGCCAAGAAGTATGAGTTTGAATATCCGGACGATAAAATGATTGAATTATCCAAGAGGATAAAGCTGATTGTTGATGATAAGTCACGTTATACTGATTGGTCTGCCCGTGATGATATTAAGGCAAATCTGCAAGTGGATTTAATATTGCTGCTTGATGAGTTCGGCTATCCGCCAGTAACCATTGATGATGTTTACAAGGAAGTTCTTGAACAGGCAGAGAATTTTAAGAAATATGCGAATTAAAGAATTGATTGGAGTAGGAAAAAGTTTTCAGATGATAGAATTAGAAGAGGAAGGAATTGCGTTATGTCAAAATTAAATGTTGACCAGAAAACAATAAAAGATTTATTTCAGAGTAAAAAATCGGACTTTTTAATACCGGATTATCAAAGACCTTATGCGTGGGGCGAAGCTGAATGCAGGACGCTTTGGGACGATATATTTTCTTTTGCTATTCCTGATGAAGGGAAGACAGAATTTGATAGTAATAGCGAGTATTTCCTCGGTCCGATTGTAACTTTTAGAAATGAAGATAAACTGTTAAGGAAACAATCGGAGTTGGTGTAAACGAAAAAGCAGCCTTGA
>NZ_QUFO01000008.1:0-141910 GCF_003478915.1 Roseburia sp. AF25-13LB | reverse complement strand
GGCAGGCTTTGTAGTTGGTTCACTAACCGGAATGGCAACATATGGAACGCTCAATGAGGCAGAGCTGGAAGTAGTAAATAACGTAAAAAGACCGCAGCAGTTGGGGAATATAGGGGAGAGTGGTAGTAACTCGGTGTATTCTTATGATGGTGTAAAGCAAGCATCAGAATATTTACAGAGTCAGGGTGTTCCAAGAGTATATAGAAAACAGATATTGGAGTCTTTCAATGTAGAAACAATAAAACTTCAAACTGCTGGAGACAGTACATATGGTTTGAGATTTTATGGCGGAAATGCAAATACAGAGGGAAGATATTTATTTGAAACATTTTCACCTTTAACAAATCGTCAGAATTTAGCTTTACCATATGAGTGGAATAGAATGACGGGGATTCAGCAGTTCCAAGTTAGAAGTGGAACTATAATGATTACAGGAAAGACTGCTGCTCAGAAGAGTTTTGGCAGTCAGTATATTGGTGGTGCCAATCAATGGTAGCCTGTGAAAAGGGAATTAGAATTATTACGTGATTATCTAAAAAATGGATATGAAGATGATTCAAAAAGAGTAGCTGCCTTAATTAGTTAGAAGAAAATAAGTGATCGTAATATTATGGATTGAAAAGGGAGGCATGATAAATATGCTTATGGAAATGTTGGAAAAATTGGATAGTTTAATAGCAGTATTAGCAACAGGTTTGATTACTTTCTTTATTACAAAATATAAATATTATAAGAATATTCCGCTAGATAAATTAGAAATAGCCTATAATAGAATATACTATCCAATTTATTGTATAACAAAAAGTAATATAGATATTCAGAAAAATATAGAGAAATGTAAAGTGTATTTAACTAAATATAGGAAATATGCAGATAAAACTACATTAAGAGTATTTGAAACTTTGGAGGATACTAAATTTAATAATAGGGCATATGAAAAATTTAAAAAAAATATAGACGAAATGAATACGAAGATAAGAAGACGATTAGGATATTTGGATTCAAATATAATTACGACATATAAATATTTAAGTTTATTTGAAAAAAATATGCTAAGAATAGCGCTTGAGCTAATAGTTATATATGTGCTAACTTTTATAGTGAGATATGCAAATGGAAAATGTGCTAAAATTTTTGCATATATAGATTTTTTCTTTGTTTTAGTATTGGCAATAGAGGGGATATGTATGATTGTAATGGGGTTTGTAATTGGATTTAAGGAAGTATTCCTATCAACTAAAATAAAGAAAAAAGATATATCTAAAGAATAGGGGATAGTATTATGGAATACAAGCAAATGAAAATGCGTCCTATTAATAATAAAAGGGAAGCAATTATTTTTTTGAATCAAATGATTGTATTAACAGATAAAAGAATGAATCGTTTAAAAAATGCAATTAATGATGTGGAAAAATTGTTAAAGGAATATGAGGGAAAATATAAAATAAAAACAACTATTTATCAAGCATATGCAGAAAGAATAGAATGTCTTACAATGTATATTTGTAATATATTGGGAGACGAAACGAAAAATGCTGTTTCCTATAGACAATTTAGAAAAATATTAGCTAAAAAGGTAACACAGGGAAACGAAGAATTTACACTCAGACCATTAGAAAAAGAAATAATAGATTTGCTTGATGCTATGAGAGAACAGCGAAATTGGGGGCATCATGTTCCACAATCATTGTTTGCAAGCCAGGAAAACTTTATGGTAAACGAACAAAATGGTGGAAAAAAATTATTTGAAACTTTTTTCTCTTCTGATGAGGTATATATTTCTATATGGGAATATCACGAGATAAAATGGCTTATTAATTTATATGAGTCTTCAAAGATAGCATATGAAAGTTATCGGAAAGTGTTTCAATGTATGAAGAAAGATTATTCTTTGTTAATTGGAAAGAATATGAGAATTAAGAGAATTGAAGAACCTGATGCACGTCCATTTCAATTTAGCAAAATAGCGGAAGAATCTTTGAAAGCAAATTCAAAGCGAAGTTAAGAAGAAGGTGTATTATAGGGCAAGAAATGAAAACATAAGATGTCATCTATATATTATAGTATAGAATCCCCCTTGACACCCATAGTATAATAAGAAGAAAACCAAGGATGAGAGGATGATAATTATGAGGCGTTCCAGACAGATGTCGGAATCAATAGAACTTGGAATCGTGCTGGCGTTGGCTGGAGGATTTATGGATGCATATTCCTATATGTGCAGGGATGAAGTATTTGCTAATGCGCAGACGGGAAATATGTTATTGCTCGGAATCAATTTATCGGAGAGAAACTGGGGAATGGCACTGCGTTATCTGTTTCCGGTGCTGGCATTTGCGGTGGGAATAGCGCTGGCAGATGTAGTACGGGTACATGCAAAAGATAAGAGCCTGTTTCATTGGCGGCAGCTTTCTGTATTATGTGAAGCACTGGTGCTATTTGTGGTATGCTTTTTTCCACAGAGCATGAATCTGGCAGCCAACAGCTTAACATCACTGGCATGTGGAATACAGGTGGAGAGCTTCCGGAAGATACATGGCAATGGAATTGCAACCACGATGTGCATCGGAAACTTAAGAAGCGGGACACAGAACTGGTGTGATTTCCATTATACGAAGAATAAAGAATCCGCGTTTAAAGGAATGCTGTATTATGGCATTATCCTGATGTTTATAATAGGGGCGATTATTGGAAATGCCTTTGTGAAATTATTGGCAGAGAAAGCAATTTTGATATGTGCAGCCGTGTTGTTCATGGCATTCATTATGATGTTTGTAGACAAAGAAAAAGCTTTGGAGCAGTAGTATTACTGCTTCAAAGCTTTTTTGATTGCGGTAAAGCTTTCTTTACTGATAACATGTTCCATTTTGCATGCATCTTCTGTTGCGATTTCCTTTGGTACACCAAGACTTTCTAACCAGGTAGAAAGGAATTCATGACGTTCATAAATCATTTCTGCAATTTCACGACCGGAATCGGTAAGATAGATGAAACCGGAATCGGTTACCGTAATATGATTCTTTTCTCTTAAATTCTTCATTGCTATGCTGACACTGGATTTCTTAAAGCCAAGTTCATTGGCAATATCTACAGAACGAACCACAGGAAGCTTTTTGCTCAGCATAAGAATAGTCTCAAGATAATTTTCTGCTGATTCATTTGTTGCCATATAACAACACCCCCATTAATGTTTTTTTCTATAATAATACATGAATTTAGGTAAGTATAACATATTAAGCCGAACATATCAAATCATAAAATGAATCTAAAAAATGCTTCTTAATGATAAAAAATTCTCAAAAACGTTCTTGACAACTAATGATAGTTAGAATATACTAACCAATGAAATGAGAAAAAATTAACAATAGCACAATAGAAAAGAGGAGAGTATGATGCCTTTATCTATGGTAAAAGAAGGAGAGCCGAACGTAATTAAGAAGGTCGGCGGTAAAGAAGAAACAAGAAGATTTCTTGAGAACCTTGGCTTTGTTGCCGGTGGTACAGTAACAGTAGTATCTGAGGTAAATGGAAATATGATTGTAAATGTCAAAGAATCCAGAGTAGCAATTGGAAAAGACATGGCAAATAAGATTATGGTGTAACAGCCAGAAGGAGGAAATTATGAAGACATTAAAAGAAGTAGCCTGCGGTCAGACCGTAAAGGTGAAAAAGCTGTCCGGAGAGGGACCGGTAAAGAGACGTATCATGGACATGGGTATTACCAAGGGCGTGGACGTTTATGTAAGAAAGGTTGCTCCACTGGGTGATCCGGTAGAGGTGACAGTTCGTGGCTATGAGCTTTCTCTTCGTAAAGCAGATGCAGAAATGATTGAAGTAGAATAAATTTTTTTTGCATATAGGTTAGTAAATGCTAACATAAGGAATGCTAAGCTAACATTGAAACAGCCCGACTAACAAAAGAAATATCGGACTAACAGCATAGAAAGGCTCTATGCAGGAAATTTAAAAATGATAAAAGAAAGAAGAAAAGAGGAGTAAAAAAGATGGCGATTAAAATTGCATTAGCAGGAAATCCCAACAGTGGAAAAACCACATTATTTAATGCTCTGACAGGTTCTAACCAGTTCGTAGGTAACTGGCCGGGCGTAACTGTAGAGAAAAAAGAAGGAAAGTTAAAAGGTCATAAGGATGTAACAATCATGGACTTACCAGGTATCTATTCCTTATCACCATATACACTGGAAGAAGTTGTTGCAAGAAATTACCTGATTAACGAACGTCCGGATGCAATCTTAAATATTGTAGATGGAACCAACATCGAGAGAAACCTTTATCTTTCTACACAGTTAATGGAACTGGGAATTCCGGTTATCATGGCTGTAAACATGATGGACTTGGTAAAGAAATCCGGAGACCAGATACATATCGACAAGCTTTCTAAAAAATTAGGATGCGAAGTAGTTGAGATTTCTGCATTAAAAGGAAACGGAATCATGACTGCAGCAGAGAAAGCAATCGAAGCAGCAAAACAGAAAGCAGCAGCTCCGGTACATGAGTTCTCGAAAGAAGCGGAGGACATCATCCGCAAAGCAGAAGAAAAATTAGGAAGTGACATTCCGGAAGAACAGAAACGTTTCTTTGCAATCAAACTTCTTGAGAAGGATGATAAGATTGCAGAGCAGATGAAACAGAAAGCAGATGTATCTGCAGAAATCAAAGAAATGGAAGATGCATTTGATGATGATACCGAAAGTATTATCACAAATGAAAGATATGTATATATTTCAAGCATTATTGGTGAGTGTATTACCAAGAATGGCAAGAAAAAACTTTCTACTTCCGATAAGATTGACCGTATCGTAACAAACCGCTGGCTGGCACTGCCAATCTTCGCAGTAGTTATGTGGATTGTATATTATGTATCTGTAACAACAGTAGGTTCTATTCTGACAGACTGGACCAATGATACCTTATTTGGTGAATGGATTATTCCGGCAGCACAGAGTTTCTTTGAAAATATCGGATGTGCAGACTGGCTGACAGGCCTTATTGTAGATGGTATTATCTCCGGTGTTGGTGCAGTTCTTGGATTTGTACCTCAGATGCTGGTATTATTTATCTTCCTGGCATTCTTAGAGTCCTGTGGATATATGGCCCGTGTTGCATTTATCATGGACCGTATCTTCCGTAAATTTGGTCTTTCCGGAAAATCATTTATCCCGATGTTAATCGGTAGTGGTTGTGGTGTTCCTGGAGTTATGGCATCAAGAACCATTGAAAATGACAGAGACCGTAAGATGACAATTATGACAACAACATTTATCCCATGTGGAGCAAAACTTCCAATCATCGCATTGATCGCAGGTGCATTATTTGATGGAGCTTCATGGGTTGCACCAAGTGCATATTTCGTTGGTATCGCAGCAATCATCTGCTCCGGTATTATCTTAAAGAAAACAAAGATGTTCGCTGGAGATCCGGCACCATTCGTTATGGAGTTACCGGCATATCACTGGCCAACAGTTGGAAACGTATTAAGAAGCATGTGGGAGAGAGGCTGGTCCTTTATTAAGAAGGCTGGTACCATCATCCTTTTATCAACTATCGTAGTCTGGTTCTTAATGAACTTTGGATGGACAGACGGAAGCTTCGGAATGTTAAGCTTTGACGGACTGGAAGGAACCGCGCTGGAAGCTGCTCAGGCAGAATGTATCTTAGCTAAGATTGGTAATGCAGTTGCATGGATTTTCGCACCTCTTGGATGGGGTAACTGGAAGATGACAGTTGCAGCTATTACCGGATTAATCGCAAAAGAGAACGTAGTAGGAACAATCGGACAGTTATTCGGATTTGCAGAAGTTGCAGAAGACGGAGCAGAAATCTGGGGTAACCTTGCAAGCAGCATGACTGCACTTGCAGCATATTCTTACTTAGTATTCAACTTACTGTGTGCACCATGTTTCGCAGCTATGGGTGCAATCAAACGTGAGATGAACAATACAAAATGGTTCTGGTTCGCAATCGGATATCAGTGTATCCTTGCATATGTTGTATCCTTATGTATCTTCCAGATTGGTTCCTTAATTACAGCAGGAACATTTGGAATTGGAACAGTAGTCGCATTCCTTTTAATCATCGGATTCATTTATCTTTTGTTCCGTCCTTATAAGGAAAGCCAGACATTAAATGTAACAGTAAAAGCAAAATAATCCGCCATAACAGAAAGGAGTGATTACGATGGGTACAGTTATTGTTGGAACTGTAGTTGTAGCAGTCGTTGCACTTATAATTCGAAGCATGGTAAAAGACAAAAAGGCAGGAAAATCACTGCAGTGTGGTGTGAACTGCAAGCACTGTGATGGACATTGCCATTAATCTAGATTGGAGGCAGGCATGACGCAGACGACACAGACCAGAGACAAGATAATCAAGATGCTGAAAGACCGGGGATGCCGGATGACAAAGCAGCGTCGTATTCTTTTGGATATTATCTTAGAAGATAACTGCTCCAGTTGTAAGGAAATTTATTACAGAGCGTCCAAGAAGGACAAAAGCATTGGAACAGCAACCGTATACCGTATGCTCAATGCATTGGAAGAGATTGGCGCAGTTACAAGAAAAAATATAATCGTAGTAAATCTGGATGACAAGGCAGAAGAAGCATAGCCCTCGTATCCGAAAAAATTTAAACAATGTATAAGAAAAGCCCGGAGCAATCCGGGCTTTCCATGTTGAACTTTTACATAAACTGCGCCATCATATCGCTGGAGTAGACCACGCTGAGAAGAACCACAGCAATGGCAGAAAGGATAATTCCTATGATGGAAGTAATCATTCCGGCAGTAGCCATAGAGTTGTTATATGGCTTGGCTTTCTTGGAAAGAATTGCTGCAAAAATGCCCACAATACCAAGTCCAATCAGATAGCCGATGCAGGAAAGTACCAGACTGATGATGCCAAGAACAAGAGATACAATGGAAAGCATCTTTGCTTCGTGTTCATCATCATAAATCGGAACGTTGTTATAGAGCATCTCTAAGCGGATACGTCTTGATTTGCGCAGCATAACAAACATTGGAATTGCCAGCAGGATAAATGACAGGGAATTAATTGCAGAGAAAGTATTGATCTGGGACACAATATTTCCGGCATCGAAAATTCCGGTGGAAAGCAGGCTGGCAAAATCAACAAGGGCATGGAAAATGACAAGCATCCAGAAATTGCGGGTAGATGCATATATCGTACAGAATAAAATACCCATCAAAGCAGCAGAGATAACCTGAATCAGCGCACTTGTAAATTTTACTCCGGAAAGGATATTTACAAAATGCATCAGACCAAAGAGAACACCGCCTAAAACAATGGCACCGGTAATGCCTTTTCTTGTTTTTGGAAAACTGTTCAGTAACAGATTAAAAATGACACCTCGAAAGACCAGTTCTTCTACCAGTCCAACCAGAAAAATAGCAACTACATAGAAAATAATTTCCAAAGCAGGTCTTACATTTCCCGCTTTTGACATACTGCAAAGATAAATCTGTGCAATAAGGCTGAACAGACAGTAAACCACAAAGAAACCGCCGGTATATAAACTTCTGAGCCAGCCGGCAACATTTTCCGTAAAGATGCGGGCATAACCAATCACAAAGGTTATAATCAGGAAAACAATCAGAATGATAAATTCTGCGATTGCCTGAAGCAGGTAGTCGTTTTGTTCGTTTAATACCGGGATTTTTCCCATAACAAAACCAAGTCCCAACAGTAACCCGGTAAAAAGAATAACCGCTACAACAGACAGCACGATCCCAACGGGTGCTGACAGATTTTTAAATTTTTCTTTCATTGTAAAATACCTCTCCTTAGTAAATAAAATATGCGTTCATTATAGCATACATTTCCGGAAGTACATAATGAAATGTAAATGATATATAATTCCCTTTTGTGAAAATCATACAAATACAATAGTGTGTTTTATCTAAAATGCTAATTGACAGAAAAAAGTAAAATGTTTAAGCTATTAAGTGATTGTTGAGTAAACAATGGGAGTGTGGGCTATGAAAATAACACTTACATCTTTTATAGAATAAGGAAGTTCATATATGTCGGAATTCTCCGGCAAGTATCCCAAATAATTTATAAAACAATTTAATATAACATAATTGCAAAAATAAGTTGGGAGGATTGCCTGTAAAAAACAGGCAGTTCTCCTGATAAAAGAGGAGCTTAAACATGAAGAAAAGTAATGTGGCAGGGTTAATTGTTATAGCATTATTTGTAATCGGAATAGCTGTTGCATTGATGCAGTATAAAAGAGAACAGACATATTCGGATGAACAGAAAAATGTTCTGGCGTCAGAAAAAGTAGTATTGAGTGCAGATGAGAATTTGTTTGGAATGACAACAACAGATGCACCGGAAAATTATGATATTACCAAGGATTATTATGAGAATTATGATAACGCAGGATTGAAAAAGTATGTTATTCCAATTGCGTTTATGGATGAAGAATCATACATATTTGGAATAAGAGAAACAAAGTATTGCCAGTATGTTTATATAGATGATAGTCAGGATATAGTAGTAGAAATGACTAAGGAGCAAAGGGAAAAATGGATAAGTAAGTTAAAAGAAAAAATAGATGATATATTACAGCAACAAAAAGAAAGTAAAGTATACAATTTTAATTTTGAGAAAGATTATAAAACTTTGCAAATTGATGTTACAAAAGAAGTATTAGACCAAGAGAAAATGACTTCTTTTATGTCTTATCTTACAGCATTGTTATATCATTCGGAGATATATCAGGTCCTTAATGGAAATACAGATTGGGCAGTTCAAGTTATTACAGAGGATTGGGACACCGGAAAAGAATTAATTAATATAGAATATCCGGATGAAGGATTCCGTTTATCGGATGAAAATTGGGAAAATATATAAATTGCTTAGTATGATATTAAGAATGTTTTGATATAAGAGGAAAGAAAAATATGACGAGAGATTTTTCACCAGGGGCAAAAGAACTGTTAATGCAGATTTTTTCAGATGTGCAGCAGGTTGATACCAGATATATCGGAACAGTTGCAGGACTGGTAACAGCAGGAAATGCAATAATTACATATTTTACAGATTTAGCAGATAATATTAATCCGAATGGTGGAAATCTTGATATAGAAAAATTAAGAACAACACTGGAGGCTGACAGGGAACGATTAGACAAAATGCAGCAGAGTATATTATTTCCGTTTCAAGATTAAATCTGATGTATGATGAATTTGAAGCACTTTCTAAAAAGGAGCAATTAGAGTATATAAACCGTATTGCAGCATGGGTACTATCAATCATTCCGGAAGTAGAATTAGAGGATGGATTATATGAGGTTACAGTTCCACTAGGGGTAGATATGACGGCAACCTATTGTGTCAGCGTGAAGGGAACAACAAATTTTGGAAACCAATCAACGATTAACTTTGCAATAGAGAAACAACAGACAATGCTACAGTCTTTTAAAATATCAAGTGAATATTTGTTTGATAATAAACTTTCAGTAGCAGGAGAATTGAGCGAAGATGGTGAGGCTTCAGTTTCAATTATTGCAACCGAAGGAAATATGGAAGTGTCATTAGGACATGGTATATCACCAGGAACATCAAGTGTGAAGTATGAAATTGAAAAAACTCTTGAAGATAATGTAAAAGTAGCTTCATCTATTGAAGTAAAAAAAGCAAACAATACAGAAATGCCAGAATGGGAGGCAATTCCAATAACGGTAAAAGAAACAGCTATGGAAAGGAATCCTATACCAGAACATGAGTATCAGATAGATGGAGAAAAGGTTCGCGATTTAGCTATAGTTTTAGGAATAGCATATGGCTTGTATTTTTTGACAAAATGGGCAGTTGCAGTGGTATTTATGGCACCCACGGGTGGAGCGTCAATAATGGGTGCTTTGGTAGCTCCATAAGGATTAGGAAAAGAAAAATGAAAAAGAAAAACATAGTAAGAATAATCATTATAGCATTATTTGTAATCGGAATAGCTGCAGCGCTGATGCAGTATAAAAGAGAACAGACAGCATTGGAACAGCCAGAGGTCGGGGAAGAACCGGAGACAGTAGTATTAAGTGCGGATGAGAATCCATTCGGAGTAGAAATAAAAAAGATAAATGAAAATTATGACCTGACAAGGGATTATTATAAAAATTACGATGATACAGGATTGGAAGAATTTAAAATAACAGGGATTTTTACAGATGAAAGAGAATATATCGTAGAATTGCGGGAATCAGGATATTGCAAGTATGCCTGGCTAGATGAAGAAGAGCAAGTAGTATATATTGAGATGACTCAAAAGCAAAAAGAAGAATGGATCGACAGAGCCATAGATGAAATCGATGAAGAGCTGAATTCACTGGAAAGCGAAGAGTTATATAAATTTACAGTTGAAGATGATTATACAGTTATCAAGTTGGATATTGACCAAAGTGCATTGATTGATGAAGTGGGAGAAGCACTTATAGTATTAATTTATGATTCTGAACTATATCAGATTTTTAATGGCAATGAGAAGTGGTCGATTCATATTATGGTAAATGATATGGAAACACAGAAAGAGATGATGAATATTCAATTTCCAAAAGAAAAATTTCGTCTATCACCAGATATGTGGGAAAAAGTAAAAACAAACGAATGATAAGGAACATATATTTTGAAAATATAGAAGGAAAAGAAAAATGAAAAAGAAAAACATAGTAGGAATAATCATTATAGCATTATTTGTAATCGGAATAGCTGCAGCACTGATGCAGTATAAAAGAGAACGGACAGCATTGGAACAGCCAGAGGTTGGGGAAGAACCGGAGACAGTAGTATTAAGTGCGGATGAGAATCCGTTCGGAGTAGAAATAAAAAAGATAAATGAAAATTATGACCTGACAAGGGATTATTATAAAAATTATGATAATAAGGGATTGGAGAAATTTGTTATACCTAATATCACTACAGATGAAAGGTCATACATTATAGCATTAAGGGAATCGGGATATTGTAAATATGGTTATATAGATGAGGAAGATAATATAATAGCAGAAATGACGGAACAGCAGAAAGAAGATTGGATTGGCAATACAGAGGCGGTTATTCATAAAACAGTATTATCGGCTGATGGAGAAGATTTGTATAAATTTTCTGTATCAGAGAATTATACGATGATTGAAGCTGATGTATCAATTAATGCACATGCTACGAAAGTTATGGATAATATAATGCGTTTGCTGGAGGAAATTGAAATATATCAGATACTTAATGGAAATGATAATTGGTCAGTTAATATAGTGACAAAAGATTTTGAAACGGGACGAGAACTTTCTAATATCAATTTTCCGAAGGAAGAATGGAATTTGTCAGCAGAAATGTGGGATGAATAAAATGCAGTAACAGAATAATCTTAGTTCATTAAAGATAGGCGAAAGAATTAAAATATAACAATTATATACTTTAGAAGGAAAAGAAGAATGAAAAAGAAAAACATAGTAAGAATAATCATTATAGCATTATTTGTAATCGGAATAGCTGCAGCGCTGATGCAGTATAAAAGAGAACAGACAGCATTGGAACAGCCAGAGGTCGGGGAAGAACCGGAGACAGTAGTATTAAGTATGGATGAGAATCCGTTCGGAGTAGAAATAAAAAAGATAAATGAAAATTATGATCTGACAAAAAATTATTATAAAAATTATGATAATAATGGATTGGAGAAATTTGTTATACCTAATATTGCAATAGATGAAAGGACATATATTGCCGAGTTAAGGGAATCAGGATATTGTCAATATGGTTATATAGATGAGGAAGATAATATAATAGCAGAAATGACAGAGCAGCAGAAAGAAGAGTGGCTTAATTATACTGTAAATGATATCAATAGAATTATAGGACAAGGTGAAAAAGGGTTTTATAGTTTTAAATTTACTCATAACTATGAAGAACTTCAATTGGAAATTTCAAAAGAAATACTAAATGGAAAAACAACAACACATACAGCACTTGTTATGTCATTGATATATGATTCGGAAATATATCAGGTACTGAATGGAAAAACAGATTGGGCAATACACATTGTTGGAAAAGATTTAGAAACAGGTGGTGAATTAATGAATATAAATTTCCCAGAAGAGGGATATCATATATCTATTGAAAATTGGGACAATATGTAAAATGGTAATTATTTTATACAAAAGATAGGAAAGTGAAGATACATAATAATGAAAAAGAAAAATGTAGTGGGGATAATCATTATAGCATTGTTTGCAATTGGAATAGTGGCTGCACTGATAGTATATAAAAAGATGCAGATGGTGCCGGAAAAATCACAGGTCGGGGAAGAACCGGAGACAGTAGTATTAAGTGCAGATGAGAATCCGTTCGGAATAGAGATAAAAAAGATAAATGAAGACTATGATTTGACAAGAAATTATTATAAAGATTATGACAATACAGGACTACAAAAGTATATCATTCCAGTTATTTTTACGGATAAAAGGTCGTATATTGCCGAGATGAGAGAATCCGGATATTGCCAATATGGATATGAAAGTAAAGAAGAGGGACTGGTTGCAGAGATAACAGAGCAGCAGCGAAAAAATTGGCTGGAGTTAACAGAAAAGGATATAAAAAGAGTAATAGAACAAAATAAGGATGAAGAATTATATCATTTTAGAATTAGTGATGATTACAAAATACTTTATCTGGATGTATCAAAAGAAATATTAAACAGTCAAAGTACCTTTACGGCAAAGATGAGCTCACTTATGACTTTGACATATGATTCAGAAATATATCATGTATTGAATGGAACCAAAAACTGGTCATTACAGATTATCGTAACTGATATGGAAACAGGAAATGAATTGGAAAATATAAAATTCCCAGATGAGGATTATAACTTATCAATTGAAACATGGGACAACCTGTAAAAATAGGTGGAGTATCAATAGCAATTTCAGCGGTATTATCATAAGAAAGTGGAGAAAATAAGAATGAAGAAGAAAAACATAGCAGGAATTATAGTAATAGCCATATTGTTAATAGGAATTGTGGCAGCGCTTGTAATATATAAAAAGGAGCAGGTAATACCGGAGAAAACAGAAACAGGAGAAGAAGAGGATACAATTATATTAAGTGCAGATAAAAATTCGTTTGGAATGGAAATAAAAAAAATAAATGAAAATTATGATTTGACGAAGGATTATTACAAGAATTACGATAACACAGGATTACAGAAATTTGAAATTACAGCTATATATACGAATGCAACTGATTTTATAAAAGAAATACGTGGAGCAACTGAGTATTGCCAATATATATATTTGGATGACGAAAAGAACATTATTATAGAGTTGAATGAAAAACAAAAGGAAAAATGGATAAAGAAAGCCGAAAAAAATATTAGTAATGAATTAGAAAAAACAGATGAAGATGAATTGTATAAAATATCGGTTTCGGATGATTATACCGAAGTTAATTGTCAGGTAGCTCAGAAGGCAAACGGACTTACATTTACGGCAGAACTAATGATTATATTTTTTAATTCAGAAATGTATCAGATATTAAATGGGAATGCAGAGTGGTCAATTCATGTTGTTGCAAAGGATTTATCTACAGGAGGAGAGTTGGTAAACATTTATTATCCGAAAGAGGTGTTTTCTATAACAGAAGAAACCTGGGACAACTTGTAAAAAATGAAATTGAACGGGAGAGAAAAATATGATGAGAGATTTTTCGCCAGGGGCAAAAGAACTGTTAATGCAATATGTTGATGATGTTATTGCTTCCGGTGTATGGGAAACAATTGAGAATGGAAAAGGAGAGTTTAATCAGGCGGGACAGGACTGGTTGAGCAAACTTGGTATTTCAGACTATTTGGATAATATGGAAGGATATTATCAGAATATTATAAGCAAGCATTCTACAACAAAAGAAGAGATTGAGCAAATTTTTTCAGATGTACAGCAAGTTGATACCAGATATATCGGAACAGTTGCCGGACTGGTAACGGCAGGAAATGCAATAATTACATATTTTACAGACTTAGCAGATAATATTAATCCGAATGGTGGAAATCTTGATATAGAAAAATTAAGAACAACACTGGAGGCTGACAGGGAACGATTAGACCAAATGCAGCAGAGTGTTGTAAGAAATTTAATTAAAGATGGAAAGGCAGAAGAAGCGAGGAAGTCTACGGATTTGACGAATTTGGTAATGATATTCGGACTGCAAAAGATATCTTTAAAGATTCTTTGCAAAGCTTCGGATTTACCGGTTATCAGATGGACAGCGTTGGTGCACTATACTTTGCACAGGCAAGACGATATGATGCCGGAGTTGGCAGATTTATCAGTGAAGACTTTATAAAGGGGCATATTGCTGCACCATATACAATGAACCATTATAACTATTGCTGGAACAGACCGTTGGATTTGGTTGATTTGAATGGTATGGAACCAACTGCAGGTGTGATAAAGGCATTGATGGATATGTTAAAATGTGATGAGACGGTATCGTACATTTTTTATACAACTGGAGAGAATTCTGATTTTACAGATCAGGCAAATTGGAAAAAAGAGCAGTTAGAGAGTGAAGGCAAAAATGTCGTAATGATACCAATTGCAAATGCAAATGATTTCGTAGATGGTTGGAATCATATGGGAATGACACCAGATGGAATTGCAAATATTGAGGATGTAGAAATATATACTCATTCAAATGAAACAACATTTATTTTTATAGATAACACAGAGACAGAAGCTTTAAGTATTTCAGGGAAAAATAAATCAGGTAAAGCTATTAAAGGAATATCAGATTTATCATATAAAGAGATAGAAAACTTGAATATATATGGTTGCAATTCAGGAAATTTGAGTACATACTTTATAGCAGGTTCTAATATCGCTTCAGAATTATCTAAGATAGTGAGTGGTGATGTTTATGCATATGACGGAAATGTGGCATTTGGTCCAACATGGACGAGACCATTTAGTAAATATGGTGAATATGAGGATCGATTATCCAATATACAGAAAAGTTATATAAAAATATCGGTAGAAAATAGATGGTTTTTTGAACCGATGGGAAAGCTTAGATATAAGGAGGGTAAATTAGATGGAAAATGTGATGAATAGAAGAAAGGGGAAAAGGAAGATGGTAGTTATAGGTATTATGGTTCTTATTTTTATAGTATTAGTTATATTTCTTAAAATGAAATACGGTACATATGGATTACACGATTTTAATTGTTTTTTCCGCCAAAGCAAACAGGAAATTTTAGAAAAAGATGGGGAGCCTGTTAACAGGGAAAAACTATATGGAAATTGCGAGGATATTAAATTTGAAAATATAGAATATACCTTTATTGGAAATTATATGGAAAGTGTTAGAATTACGGATTCTGGTATTCGATTTGGAATTTTACAAATTGGGGTAGGCTCATCAAAAAAAGAAGTTATGCTGGCATATGGATTAAAGGAAACTTTAAGTAATGAGGAAGAAAATGAATATGCGGTTCAAAATGGTATTTATTCAACATCATTCTATTTTGATGAAAATGACAGAGTATATAAAGTTGCATGTGGAAGGGGGGTATAGTGCAGAATGAAGTCAAAGGAGAAGAACAAGGGTGTTTAGAGTGAAATATAAGAAAGAACAAATCTTGAAGGGACTTCGTTGCTTTTCAATAGAAATAGCAATTTTATGGACAATTATTTTAATAGATACTTTAATAAGCACATATTATGGGAAGTATTCTGGTATACATTTGTCACAGGTTGTTGCAAGTATACCGAAGGAATATATGAATAGTGAAGAGTCTGAACATTACAAAACGGATAATGAATTTCTGATACAATCAAAGGAAAATGCTTATATGATTTATGGAATTGAATTGTCCAATGTCGATGAAAGCAGCTTGATAACTTTCCTGGATGAAGAGGATTTAAAAAAGTTAAAGTCAGCAAATTCATTCAGTCAGATATTAGAGGGAATCCAGGATGGAGTAGGATTCCTGTGGGGAGATGTGGTTACAGGAAATACAAAAAAATCATCTTATACATGTTATTATTTTTCTGCAATAGAAGAAGGACATGATGGGGATTACCAAGTATATATTATATTCTATATACAGGAAGATTTAAAATATATGGAGATATGTGTAATGGATGAGGAGCATGTTTTATCAGAAAAACAGAAAGAACATATGTGGTTATATACAGGTCGATGATAAGGGGTAAAAATGTGAAATAGATACTGGAATGAAGGATTGACTATTGAAATAAGATAGTCTGGTTTGTTAGGTAGGAGAAAAAAAGTGACAAATTTTATTTATATTTTCATGATTATAACGCTCATAGGTATAGGAATTGGCATAAGGGGTTTTAATAGTGAAGATAGCGATACCAAAACTACAATCAAAAATATTCCGCGAGGATTGAAAAAAGTTTTACTGATTGGAGAGAATGTACATAAGGTAGATATGGTAATATTAATTGGAACAATTATGTATTTGTTGTTTACGGTCGGGGTAGTAGGTATTTATCTGTTTGCAAATTATAAGCTAAAGGTTCATTTACAATATATATTAAGTGGAGCAGTTCTAGGCATTTTATTTGTAGAAATTTTTATCATTGTATCAGCAGCATACAGAGAAAAAAGAAATGAAACAAAACAGGTGCATGTACGTGAAACGGTTTATATATCGCACAAAGAAAAAGAAATTGTATGCGAACTGTTTTCAAAATATGTTATATTATCTAACAAATGTAAGAAGGATATAAAAGGAACGGTGTATATTTTTCCGGCAACCGTGTTTACTACAATTGATGTAGATGGGAATATATTTAGAAAGACATCAAATGGAATAGAATATTTATCTAATGTGGGCGCGTATAAAAGTTTGGCAGAGCAGTTGACGAATGAAGGATATCAGGTTATTCGTTTTGAAACTAAAATAATAGCCAACAGAAATATGACACTTGAAGAATTGTTAAATAAAATAGTGGATGTGATTAATGAAATTCAAAGTGAAACAGGAGAACATCCAATTTATTTTATCGGTCATAGTATTACATGTAATATTTTATTATTGCTACAAAAAAAGATAAAGCCACAGGGGCTAATTTTGTTATTTGGTGGTGGAGAGACGGGAAAACAACGGATTATAGCTAGAAGAAAAATGGATAAGTGGGGTAGAAGTAGAAAAGTTAAGGAAAGAGATATAGAAGGAGAATATGAAAAAGTAGAAAAGTTATTAGAAGAAGGAAATGTGGTTGTAGCAGATAAAGAATTATTTAATAAGAGAGCAGAATTTTGGATTTCAAATATGTTGGAAATAAAAAATCCGGTTTTGTGTATGGCATCAGAAACTGATTGGAATTATAACGGAAAAGAGATAGCCTCAATGGTGCAGAATCCCAAAATAACGTTTAAGATATTAACAGATATAGATGCTACGATGAGAGTTGGGTTTAGAAATCATAGGGCAGCAAATAACTTGACATATATGGGATATTTGAATCAAAAAGGGAAAAGAAAACCTGAAGAAGGGATAGATATACCATGGTATTCGGAAAAAATTGGAACATACATAATTGAATATATGGAAGCGAATAAAGAGTAATATAAAATATTCAAAAGGAGATAGAGGCATCGCCAAGAGGGGCAGAATACAATGGAAAAAATACAGGACTTTTTAGAAACAAAAAAGAAATACGAGGCAACATTATGGGATGATCAGATTGGATTTTTCTTATTAACAGTAATCTTTTTAGGCATACAAATATTGAATTCACGGAAGGTATTTGCTATTTGCGTAATAATAGAAATTTGCCTGCTGATTCTATGTTCAAGGATGGAGAGAAAAAAATATGGAAGTGTATTTTGTAGCTTTGTTCATGGAGAAATTTGGGGAATGATTTTTTTTGTAGATGGATGGGGCTTTATTGAAATGATGAGCAAACCCAATAATTATTTGATAATAGGAATAATGGGAACAATACTGATTGCATTGTGCTATTTCGGACGCTTTTGGTTAGTGAAAAAAAGAATACGCAATGGATGGTATGAAAAAGAAAAGAAAAAAGTGTCATATAGTAGAGAAATTGCAGCATCGGTAGCAATGCTAACCATTGCTACATTGAGAATATGTGGAAAACAAATCGGCTCAAAAATGGAAGGTATAGGTCATAATGAGACATGTGCGATTGTGGCTGTGTTACTTTTTTCAATTGCAATTTTTTCATCTTTGTGGGTTGATGCTGGTATGATGTATTATTATTTCAGAAAATATGAACAGGCTAATAAAAAGTAGAAATATTCTATTTTGATAAAAAAACAGAGTATATAAAATTGCATGTGGAAGAAAAGTATAGTGCAGAATGAAGTCAAAGGAGAAGAACAAGGATGCTTAGAATAAAAAACAGGAAAGAGCAACTCATGAAAAGATTTCGTTGTTTTTCAATAGAAATAGCAATTTTTTGGACAATTATTTTAATATATACTTTAATAAGTAAACATTATGTAAAGTATTATTATATACATTTGTCACAGGTTGCTGCAAGCATACCGAAGGAATATATGAATAGTGAAGAGTCTGAGCGTTACAAAACGGATAATGAATTTCTGATACAATCAAAGGAAAACACCTATATGATTTATGGAATTGAATTGTCCAATGTTGATGAAAGCAGCTTGATAACTTTCCTTGATGAAGAGGATTTAAAAAAGTTAAAGTCAGCAAATTCATTCAGTCAGATATTAGAGGGAATCCAGGATGGAGTAGGATTCTTGTGGGGAGATGTGACCGCAGGAAATACGGAGAAACCATCTTATATAATTTATTATTTCTCTTCGGTAGAAAAAGGGCAGGATGAAGATTATCAGGTATACATTATGTTTTATATAAAGGGAGACTTGAAATATATGGAGATATGTATAATGGATGAAGAGCATGCTTTATCAGAAAAACAGAAAGAACATATGGAATTGTTTACCAGATGATGTTAAAAGGTGACTTGGTCAGTTGCAGACTTCAATATGGAGATGAGGCTATGGTGAAAAAGGGCAAAGCAATTTTAAAACAAACAGGAGCAGGAATTTTTTCATATGTTTTGTTCTGTTTAGGTGGAGCATATGAGAGTTATTATCGTGGAGCCAATATGGGCTTTACAGCATGTATAGCAGTGTGTGTAATAGCTTTTATTATTTTGGGGGCAGTAGTTTCATTTATAAGAAAAGAATATGATTATAGAAAATACAATGCACATATATGTTTATTTATTTCGCTGGGACTTTTGATACAAATAATGGTGCAGGGAAATTTGCCGCCTGAAAAAAGCACAGCAATTTGTATTATAAGTTATGTGATTTCTATAATATTGGGAATTTGGGGGGCATTATTAACAACTGGAAAAATAGTAATAAAAAATAAAAATGTAAGAAGTACGTTAAAAATTATAGAAACAATGAGTTTATTTTTATTAACGTGTTTGTGTGTGGTAGGAAGACGATTTTTTGGACGCAGAGGAGCAGTATTATTCAATGCATTAGGAAAACAAAAAAGTTCAGTATTTTTTTGGTGTTGTATTATGATTGTAATGATGGTTGCAGCATTTATAAGTGCATTTGTAAAAGTAGATATAATTGTGAGACCAGACTTTTATAAATCCAGAAATGAAAATAGCAAATAAACCGGAAGTTTTTTCTTTGGTGAAGAAGAAAAGGATATATAAGGTTAGCGGCGATGTATTACTATTTCAGAAAATATGAACAGGCTGACAAAAAAGTAGAAACATTACTTTTATAGAATGGGGGAAAAAAGATGGTAAAGAGTAAAAGAAGAGCAAAGGCAGTTATAGGTATTATTATTCTTATTTTTATAGTATTAGTTATATTTCTTAAAGTGAAATACGGTACATATGGATTACACGATTTTAATTGTTTTTTCCGTCAAAGCAAACAGGAAATTTTAGAAAAAGAAGGTGACCCTGTTAGCAGAGAAAAACTATATGGAAACTGCGAGGATATTAAATTTGAAGATATAGAATATACCTTTATTGGAAATTATATGGAAAGTGTTAGAATTACGGATCCTGATATTCGATTTGGAATACTGCAAATTGGGGTAGGCTCATCAAAAAAAGAAGTTATGCTGGCATATGGATTAAAGGAAACTTTAAGTAATGAGGAAGAAAATGAATATGCGGTTCAAAATGGTATTTATTCAACATCATTCTATTTTGATGAAAATGACAGAGTATATAAAATTGCATGCGGAACAGGAGTATAGCGCGGAATGAATTCAAGGGAGAAGAACAAGGATGTTTAGAGTGAAATATATGGAGATATGTATAATGGATGAAGAGCATGCTTTATCAGAAAAACAGAAAGAACATATGGAATTGTTTACCCGCTGATAAAGAAAAATGCAAATACATTAGGACAAGCGGCAAGGGGATGAATGGAGATGGCAACACATTATGCTTTTGTTATTTATTGTATGGAAGTGATTGCTCTTTTAGGATGGATAATAATTTTATGTAAAGCCAATGGCGGAATTATATTTGAAGTGCAAACTTTTCGAAATAGTCAAAAAGAGATAGAGGTATCACCAAGAGGAGTCAGAATTTTTTCTAAGTGGGTTGGAGAAATATCCGGGATAATTATGATTGGCATTTTGGGAAAGGTGATTATGCCGGACATTCTATGGATACCGAATATATTGAAAGAAAAGTCAGCTGCAATGCCAAAAGAATCTGCTATGCTTACGGGAGTGATATTTTCGAATTATAAAGGAAAAATAGCATTTATTTGGATAGTAATTATTATTATGTTATTTGTTATGATAGAAAAAAGGGTGTTACGAACATTAACAAAAAGAGTGAAGGAAAAGAAAGAGTATACCGAAATCTATTTATGGGGAAGGGAATACTCAATTTTGCTTTTGCTGCAGGCATTTGTAACATCTGTATGTTTGCTTATATTGGTAGGCTGCCTTACAGGGGGATATACAAAATCTGTTGAGAAAATATGGAAAGTTTCTGTATGGGTTGAGTATGTTCTGGTATTCATTAACGGAATGTATGCACATCAGAAATTATTCATTTTTAAGAATGGAATTGTTACATATCATAAGTATGGAAAAGAAAATTTTGGTATAAAAGAAGATTTGGAAATTGTTATAGAAAAAAGTAATAGAGTACAAGTCAAATTTAAGGGGAAAGAAATATCGATATTAGAATGTACAGCAAATTCAAAAAGCGAATTAATAAATGTGCAGGAAATGCTGTTGACAAGCAGAAAAGAGCGTATAGAAGAAATTGGAACAGATGCGAAAGTGGCTGCGGAAAAGGAGAATGATACAGTTGATGAAACGAGAAAACCAGAGCGAAAAGTAGATTTTAGTAGTCTTCCCAATAACAGCAAAGTGCAAGTGGCAAAAGAGCGATTTATGATATACGAAGAAAAAAACAATAAGAAGATACTTTATTTATGTAAGGGAACTGAGAATTGGTATATAAAGAGTGCAAAATGGAGTATAGAGAGTAATGGTAATACTTTAAATATTAAGAAAAAAATTACATTTGCTCAAGCATTCTATATCTCCTTTATGACAGGTTATATTATAATTGCGGTATTGGCAATGATGTTGGGGATAGTTGCACTTTTTAGTCAGGATATGGTTTTTACGGAGAAAGCATTATTTGTTTGTATGGCTTTAGTATTAGATTCTTTGTGTATTTTTTTATGCTATATAGTGAATAAGACTTTTAATATAGAGCCTGTTAAGTATCTATATAAATATTTGGACGATATTCAAAGAGAGTATAAATTCAAGGGAGAAAAATTAAGTAATGCCGAACAGATATATTATTATGTTAATAATTACAACAATTGGAATGATGTTAGCATGTAGAGTGAGAAACTGTGATGAGAGATTTAGGAGAATAGTGATTAATGGGAAAATAAGGAATTTGTTTCTATTTCCAGTAGCAGTTTACAATCAAACGACAATTTTTTCCATGGTTGTATGTGTGAGTTATGAAATGCTAATTGGTGTGGCATTATTTTCTATCTATTTGCTTAATGCAAAAGCATCAACTGTATGCTTTTTTTGGGGAGCTTTTCAAATATTTTTTGCATGTGTGGCTGCGACAGTTGAATGCTTTGCAGAGTGGAAAAAACAAGAAGAAATGAAAGAAAAAATCAAATACTTTATATTATCCATTTGTTTTATGATTGCATCTATTGTTTATTTAGTAATGGAAATATGTGAATAATTAGAGCCAGTAAACTGAAAAATTGCATGCAGAGAGGTTAGGAGAACAAATGCAAAAGAGTAAACAAAAAGTGGGCCTTATCTACCAGAAAGATGTAATTGATGAAATAATGGAAAAATACACAGGAAATATATATATTACAAAGTCGCTATATCTAAATTTTAAAAATGAAATAGATGAAGGAGCAGCAACAAAGGCAATACATATTATTTGAATTATGATGAATGGGATGGAAATGTATTTGAAGCACAAACTTCTGTGAATAGTTAGAAGGAGATAGAGGCATCGCCAAGAGGGGCAGGATACAATGGAAAAAATACAGGCTTTTTTAAAGACAAAAAAGAAATACGAAGCTAATTTATGGAATGATCAGATAGGATTTTTCCTAATAACAATTATCTTTTTAGGGGTGCAAATATTGAATTCATGGAAGGTATTGGCAGTCTGTACCATAATAGAAATTTGTCTTCTGATTCTTTGTTGGAGGATGGAGAGGAAAAAATATGGAAGTGTATTTTGCAGTTTTGTTCATGGAGAAATTTTAGGGCTGATTTTTTTAGTAGATGGATGGTGCTTTATTGGGTTAATGAGAAAACCAAATAATTATTTAATGATAGGAATAGTGGGAACAATACTGATTGCATTGTGTTATTTTGGACGCTTTTGGTTAGTAAGAAAACGAATACATGACGGATGGTATGAAAACGGAAAGAAAAAAGGATCAAATGGTAAAGAAATTGCCGCATCAGTTGCAATAATGACTTTTATGACACTAAGATTATGCAGAAACCAAACCGGGTCGAAACTGGAAAGCATGGGTCAAAATGAGACATATGCAATTGTAGTTGTACTACTTTTTGCACTTGCAATGTTCACCTCTTTGTGGGTCGATGCTGGTATGATGTATTATTATTTCAGAAAATATGAACGGGTTAATAAAAAGTAGAAACATTTTGCCTTGATAAAAATGACAGAGTATACAAAACTGTAGGTGGAACAAGAGTATAGTTCATTTTAAAATTAGTGATTAGAGCTGGTGAAAACAGATGATGAATAAACAAACAAAAATATTATATTTCAGTAGTATATCACAATGTAATGAGAGGGCTGGCAATATATTGTGGTCTAATTTTAGGAATAATTGTTATATTAAAACTTACTGGTGACAGATATGGAATTGTGTCAATTCTTGTCCTGCTTGAATACGTAGGGATTGCGTTCTTATTAGTTTATGGAATCGGGTTCTTCATAGATGGATATTACATTCAGGATGAGAAAATAGTTTATTATCATAATTTTAAAAGACGAAAGAAAGATTTATCTGAAGTGAAGTCAGTTATAATATCCAATATCTATCTTTATCGACGAAATTTAAGAGTAAATATATATAAAAATGGCAAATTCGTTCATTGTCCGTGGATAACACTCTTTTTTGAAGAAATTGATGCGGGATTATTGGTTAAAGATAGAAAAGAACTAAATACACTGAAGGTTGAACATCAATTATACAAGAATTGTTCTAAATATGGTTTCATTTATAAAAATAATATGGACAAGTTTTTAATGAATTTTACCGGAGAGGTATATATAGCTAAAACCGTATATTTAAATTTTGAAGAAGAAATGAAGAAATTATTTGGATCAAAGGTGATATATATTATTCCGGATACGGGAGGAGAGAATTAGAAGAGGAAAAGTTGTTTGGTATTTTTACAAATCAGATAAACATAGTTAAAAGAAATGGAACAGAATATCGATTCTTTTTAGAAAAAAGGAATAAGGTAGTAGAGTTTTTACAGACGAGGTGATAAAGAAAATGCACTTATTCATAAAATGTATTATGTTTTCTGTCTGGATGTGGTTTATAGTTAGGTTTTCAGAAAAACCATCAGGCAGAAGAAAAATTTGGATAGATAATCGATTCTTATATGTATTTACCTGGTTGTGGCATTCTTATGGAGAAATTTCGATTATGGGGTTGATGTATGCGATAGGTGTACAGGTAGTTGATATTATTGGAGTTGTTTTTTATTTATTGATGCCATTAAATAGAGAAATAATATGCATTTATTGGTTAAAGTTTCTTTTGGGAGTTCTGTTTTGGGCTGCTGGAATTGGAATATTTGATATGGCAAAAAATGCAGAAGAGAAAAGAGAAAAAATTCTACTGTATTTTAGTTGTTTTTCAGTTTTAGCTTTTGGGATATGGTATGCATTATATTTAATACTGGCGGATTTTATAGAATTATTTTAGATGAGGTGATAGCATGAAATATATTTTAATTATATTAATAATTTTAGCATTTGTGATAGGAATTTTTGATTTAAAGTTTATGCTTGAATGTAAGAAAGAGCAGAAAAATAATAAAGCAGAAGCATTTATCTATGTAGGGGATAAAAAAATAATATGGATATTTGGAATTCTGTTTTATATAATTAGCGTTTTGGAATGGGTGATTCTGTTATTTTCATTAGAAATAGCGTCACTATTTCTATTTCTTTTTTGCTGCTGTATGGTTCAGCTTGGTTTTGCAACATTTTTGTGTCAGCATTTTACATATTCGGCAGTATTTATAAAGAAAAATGAAGTATTTTACTATGCAGAAAGAAAACTAAAAAATATCCCAATCGGGCAAATCACCGGGGTTAGTGCAATGCCGGGAAATGTGGCATATCTGTTTTTTAATGAAAACAAGGAAAGACTGTTTGAACTTCAAATGAAAAAAGCTAATGCGAGAAAAATGCTGGAATATATCATAGATAGACAGCAGAACAATTAGAAGAACGAAAAGGAGCAGATTGCGATGGGAATCAGGGAAAAGTTGCATCTTTTTAAGAATAAAGATAATGCGGAGGAAAATAGTTCCAAAGAGGCAGCAAGAAAGTGTGTATTAAAAGTACAGGATAAGTTCCGCCTTAGAAATACAGATGATATCGTGGTTGTAGGTGAACTGAAGGGAAAAATACAGGTAGGTGATGCTGTTTACATGAGTAATTTTTCGGATGATGATGGAGAAATACTGGTGACAGTAGTGCTCGGAATAGAAGTTGGTCAGGGAAAAGCTGTGCGTGAAGCAGAAAACTGCCGGGTAGGATTGAAACTGGAGCAGGCTGGAACTTATCCGATAAAATGCGGAACAATGGTATATTCAAGAGCTGCAACAGTTGCAGAAGTACATGATGCCTATATTTCCGGTTTGGGAGATACTTATGTATCGTCAAAACAACTGGTACTTTCACAGAAAGAACTTGATGAGTTAAGCATTACGGATTGTTCAGAAATCTGGCGTTTGTATGCGTGGTATAAAACGAAAGTAATTCCGGCAAAGGATGATGCTGAGAAAGAAGAAGTCCGAAAGCGGATTGGTGTAATTGCGAAAGCCCTTGTTCAAAAGGTATTGGAAGCACCTGCTATTTATTGCGTATACAGTAAAATCACAGGAGAGCCGGCACTTTTTTCCCAGACAGTAGACCGACAGGATGGCGCATATATGTGTACACCGCCTGATATCTGGATTCTGACTAAGGCATATAAGGATATATTTAAAGTCAGATTTCCAGAAGAACGGTATGAAATCAGAGAGATTAAAAACGATGACTCCCATAAGGCAATTTACAATTTCCTTGGATACTGTTTTTATATGAACGGTGCCTGTGGAGTCAAAGTGGTAAATGAAAATACGGCAATAGCAGCGCCGGAATTTGTTCCGGAGCCGGACTACAGCAATATACCGGAAATTAGCGTTCCGGTTACTAATCCTGACCTGGTAAGATGGATGCTTCTGATTGCTCAGCTTGGGCAGCCGGCAACAGACGAGCAGAAACTTATTTACAAATTATATTTTAGATTTCTGTCCATAGAAATGACAAAAGCCAGGTTTATTATTCCAACCAAAACGTCAGAAGATTTTCCAGAGCCGGATGAAAATGGCAAGACAGTACTGAAAAAGGATATGCAGATTTCACTTCCGACCATAGAAGGAAAGCACAATAATGCAGCGGTCAGAATGTATACGGACTGGAAGCGGCTGCAGGATGCTATGGGAGATGGCTGGAAAGGAATGGTACAGCCGATAGAAGGAATCATTGACCAGTTTGACTGTGCCATCAATCTGACCGAGCATGAGAAAGCCGGCTGCTATGTCGATAAGGAAATGTTCCGGGAAATGCAGTCCTTTGAAAAAGATTTCCAACAAAATAATTGACAAGAAATGACAAAGAGAGTAATCTATTAACAGAAAAAGTAATTTGATGAATGGGAGTATGAGTTATAAGCGATAGCTAGTACAAATATCACATAATTCAGATATGTTGGAATTCTCCAGCGGTAATCCCCATTTGAGACTAGTTAATATATGCAGGCAAAGAGAGTTATTATGTTAGTGTATTGTGAGCTTTTATTTGCATATTAAAAAATTATGAAAATCTAATTTACATAAAAATTTTCTTATGTAAGTTGATGATTTAGTAGGCAAATATAGTTTAAAGAGAGAATGGTAGTTGCTACAAATAGGTGGATAATCATGTATTATCTTTCAAAAATAGACAGGACAATCAGACACTGCCTGTCAGATTAAATAATATTTTGATGTATATGCGGAGAAATGACAACAAACAAAAGAAACTAGGTATAATTTATGAATAATAAAGATTTATTTGTGTTTAAGTTTGTGGATCGTGAGATAGAACGAAAAATTGTAAGGAATTTTCTTTTAGATTCTAATACCGAAAATATTTTATGGATTCATGGAGAAAGTGGAGTTGGAAAAACTGAATTAATAAAGTATTTTATGAGTTGCTTCCCATATAAATTTATTCATGTTAATCCTATTAAAAAACAAATAACAAGTTACTTTTCTTTGTTTATAAGAGAACTAGAAAAACAGAACACTTCATTAGCTGGTTTTATATTTAAAAATTATAAAAAAATTAAGAATATTTCTAATAATACGATTTCTGATATCAACATTAAAACAAAGATTTTGATGGGGATTTTAGAAATTGGTGAAAGCATTTTTATAGATGCAAAGGATGATTTTTTTTCGACTGCAAATGTACTTGGCCAATATATTCAATATATCTCAAAAAAGGAAAAATATATTTTTGTTTTTGATAATTTTCAGCAATGTGATACAAAATCATTAGAAAGAATACAGGAAATTACTCAAAATCTTTGGGGAAAAGAAAATATAAAGTTTATTTTTATAACAACGGATCACACAATATCATCTGATTCGGAAATAATCAAATTTCTTCTTGAAAAGAATTCTTTAATTTCTATTTCAATTGAACCATTTGATAATAAAGATTTTTTCTTAGATATTTTATTAAATATTTATACTCTTGATGGAATTACTACTACAGAAATGGATCAGCTTTATGAAGCGTGTAATGGCATACCAGAGAAACTAAAGAATTTTTTGAGAAATATGTATCTTGCTGATGGTATAGAATACTATAAAGATAGCAGTCAAGCACGTCTAATACCAGGCAAGTTTAAAGATGTATTGTGCAAAGGCGTAGATAGCACAGATTTAGAAGCTTTAAATCTTCTTGAAAAATTAGTATTCAATATAATTATATGTTGGAATGATTCTATGCCTCTCTCACTTTTAAATGAAATATCCCAATATATTGCTGGTGAAGTATTATATTTGCCAAGTGAATTGAAGTCACAAATAATGGCAAGTATATACAATTTATTCTCACTTAATATTCTTGAATTATGTGAGAATAGGGTAAGAGTAAAACATGATTTGGTGTATTTATCTTTTCTACCGAAGTATGCTGCAATACCAGAAGCTATACTCTATAGTAAATTGTATGAATATATAAATTCTAATAAAAAACAAGTGGTTGACATGTATTCTCAATCTTTTTTTGATCTTAACAATGCCTTGTATTCTTATAAAGCAGATATACAATCATGGCAACAAATAAATTTAGATTGTTTAAAAATCTTAGTTGAACAAAAAGATTATAAAAATATAAGTATCATAATAAGTCGGTTAGAAAGAAGCCTGACGTGTTTTGAGACGTCTGATTTATTATTTTTAGCGGAATGTTTTTATAATTGTGGTAAATACGACAAAGCAAGAAATATTCTTAATTATACACACAAAAAATTGAATTCAGATAAAAACTATTTTCAATACTACTACTTATCTGGGAAAATATTCAATATGATGATGGATAAAGAAAGTGCGGAGAAGGAACTTATATTATCGCAAAAGTATATTTTGCCACAGAGTGAAGAAGAAATTTTGGTAAAGCATATGCTTCAACTTATATTAGTAGAAGTGGTCGGACGAAAAGATGAGGCAAAAGAAATTTTTTATTCTATATCTAAACATCTTGATAAGTACCCGGAGAATTCCCAAGCACTTGCAACATTATTGAAAAATTGTTCAAATTACTATACTGGAAAACAAGCATTGAGTTTACTTAAAAAAGCCTTAGAAATAAGCGAAAAAAATAATGATTTAGTCGAAATTGCATTTATAAAAAATAACATGGGGTACGAGCAATTTAAGCTAAACAATTACGAAAAATGCAGAACTTTATATAAAGAATCCATCAATATTTTACAACAGACCAAAATACACGAAAGTGCATATCCATTGAGCAATTTGGCTGTTTGTCATATGATTAATCAGGAGTATGATGAAGCAATTGCGTTAATTAATCGAGCCTTTTTTTGGAACTGTTCTAATTACTTGGAATATGTACTTAATACACATTTAATGTTATGCTATGAACAAATCGGGAAAAATAATGAGTCATACAAAATAGCTAAATGCCTATTGGATAAACTTGAATCTGGTAAAATAAATGATCCAGTTATTTTGAGAAAAGTCTATTTAAATTTGGCTATAAATTTTGACAAGTTGCAGATAGAAAGTTATGCAAAAGAATGTGCAGAAAAAGCATATGTTTTTTCTACGAATACTTCTTCTGAATATAGAGCAGCGAAAATCTATGAGAAATATGGTGGAAGACCAACTAAAGATCTATCTACATTACAAAATCAATATTGTACAAAATATTACTTTGATCATTGGCTTACTATATTTTCTCACGATTAGAAATGCGTTTATCAATTGTGTCCATGTACTCGAATAAGATATCTTTAAATGAAATATTATATTTTTTACAAATAATAGCGCATTCGGAAGTACTACTGACACGAGGGACTGAATTTATTTCAAGAAAATATAGTTCCCCTTTTTCAGTAACACGGTAATCAATGCGCGCAATATCTCTAGCTCCCATATGTTCAAAAATTTGTTGTGATGTTTGCTGTATTTTCTGGCACATACTTGCAGCGATAAAATCAGAGGCAGTATATTGTTTCCTTAATTTTTGGGACTTTTCTTTAAGTCCCAAAACCTCTTGCGAAAAATAAATCTTGTCATTAATACTTGTAAGTATCACTTCGTTAAAGCGATAGTCATTAGGATTTCCTATGATTAGATTCGTTATTTCATAGCCAGGAATATATTCTTCTATAACAATTTCGGTAAAGTTATTCAATTTTTTTAAAGCAGTTTCTAATTGTTGAATATTGTGGCATACGCTAGTATCTGAAATGCCAAGTGAAGACCCTTCGGTATTAGGTTTTACAATAAGAGGATAATTCGGTAATTCTATGTCATGTAAAGAAATATTTTTATTGGTAAGGCGATTAATCAAAATACCCTCTGGAATATTTATATTTATTTCTTTGACAGATAATTTAGAATAATGTTTATTATTCATCAATGCAACTGTAAATGTTGGAGAACCTGAATAATGAACATTTAACATTTCACATAACATAGGTACTTGTATCCTACTATATGGCTGTGTTAGTCCGTCAGACATATTTATAAATATGCAATCAGTAAAGGATTTTTTTTGAATATATGCATCAATTAGTTGGTTTACTCCACCAAAAATCTCACAAGTATATCCACCAGTATTTAAAATCTTACAAATTTCTTCAATGCTATTTCGAGTTGGATGATCATTAAATATCGTGTTCCCAGTACTTAAATTTTCAAAGTCTTCTCGAAAATCACATATTATTTTTATTTTTTGCATTTGTCATTTCTCCGCATATACATCAGAATATTATTTAATCTGACAGGCAGTGTCTGATTGTCCTGTCTATTTTTGAAAGATAATACATGATTATCCATCAGTTATAGTTCATTTAAATCCTGTTATACAAACAATGACAACATTCCTTCCAAGAATGAAACAAAGAAAACAAAAGAATGAATAAGTATATGAATAAAAAGAACTGCCAGAAAAGCAATACTGCCAATTCTAACAGTCCTTTTTATCTTTTACCCCACCCTGAAATCCTTCCTTGGATGTTTGTTCATCAGAATGTCCCGCTGCTTTGCTGTGGAAACATGGGTGTAGATTTCCGTGATGTGGATGGAACTGTGACCAAGCATTTCCTGGATGTAGCGGATATCCACATCGGCTTCTAAGAGGCTGGTGGCGAAGGTGTGGCGGAACATGTGCGGAGTGATGTGCATATCAATGGAAGCAAGGCTGCAGTATTTCCGGATGGTTCGGCGGACGTACTGGTCGGAGAGAGGACGTCCTGCCTGGTTGACGAAGAAGCGGTTGGTACGCTTAATATCAGGAAGGTAATATTTCCGGTATTCCAGCAGGGTGTGGACAACATCGTCATTGCCAATCTGGAGGAGCCGCTCTTTGGAACCTTTGCCGAAGATAAGCAGAGTCCGGTTGGAAAGGTTGATGTCATCCGGTGTGATGGAACACAGCTCAGAGATTCGGATGCCGGTGGCGAAGAGCAGTTCGATAACAGCAGCATCCCGGAGCGCATTTTTACGCTGGAAATCGGTAGCGGCGTAGGAGTATTGGTGATAGATAGAAGATAAAAGCAGTTCAATCGTAGGAAGCGGAATGGTTTTAGGAAGAATCACCGGTTCCCGGAATTTGATATGCAATTTGTTAAAAGGGTTGGAGACAATGCGGTCGCGGTAGTCGAGGTAGTGGAAAAAGGCTTTGAGGGAGGCAAGCTTTCGCTTTACGGTTTTGGGCTTGAATTGTTCATGAAGGGAGGCAACATAGGACTCTAATATGGCAGGAGAGATGTCAGATATACTGTAAGCAGAAGGAAAAGCAGCCGCAAGGCTGGTACCAAACTGTGTAAGGTCGATGCGGTATGCTTTTAAGGTTTTGCCATCAAGGCGTTTCTGGGTGCGGCAGTAGGTTAAATACTGGTTCATTTCAAAGTTAAAATCATGCATAATAAATACTCCTTTGTATGTGGCAGGAGGCTGTCCTGCCTGAATATAGATATAAGAGTATATCATAGAAAAATTTTTTATAAAAATTTCCAACTTCATATTGACAATTTGAAATCCCAAGCGTATTATGAACATATGAACAAATGCTCATATGTTAAAACGACCTGGAGGTGAGAAGATGGCAATGAACGATGTAGAATGCTGCGAAGAAAACTGCATTCATGCAGAGCTTCTTAAGAAGGCACGGGAGAAGATGCCGGATGAAGATGAATTATATGATCTGGCAGAGCTTTTTAAAGTATTTGGTGATTCTACCAGAATCCGGATCCTGTTTGTATTATTTGGCTCGGAAGTATGTGTGTGTGATCTGGCAGAGACGTTGAACATGACGCAGTCAGCAGTATCCCATCAGCTTAAGATTTTAAAACAGGCGAAGCTGGTAAGCAGCAGGCGGGAAGGAAAATCCGTATTTTATTCACTGGCAGATGAACATGTAAGAACCATTATCGACCAGGGCAGAGAACATATTGAAGAATGAGGAGGATATTATAATGAAGAAAAAATTTAAATTGGAAGACTTAGACTGTGCAAACTGTGCAGCAAAAATGGAAGATGCAATCAAGAAAATCCCAGGAGTCAATGATGCTGTAGTAAGCTTCATGACACAGAAGATGACCATCGATGCAGAAGATGAGCGTTTTGAAGAAATTATGGATGAAGTAGCCAAAGTATGTGCAAAGGTAGAACCGGACTGCCGGATTCTGCGATAGGAGATAGCTTATGACAAAGAATCAGAAAAAAATGCTGGAACGTATTCTGGTTACTGCAGTGCTGTTTGTAGCACTTCTGGTATTGGAACACGTTGGTGTCTTAGAACAGATTACACAGCCAGTCCTGATTTTTATTATTTATCTAGTACCATACCTTTTGATTGGCTATGATATTATATTTAAAGCATTCCGGAATATCAGTCATGGACAGGTATTTGATGAGAACTTTCTGATGATGATTGCAACGTTTGGAGCATTTGGAGTACGGGAGTATTCCGAGGGTGTTGCAGTTATGCTGTTCTATCAGATTGGAGAACTTTTCCAGGGCTATGCCGTTGGAAAATCCAGACAGTCCATTGCAGATATGATGGACATTTGTCCGGAATATGCCAATGTGGAAGAGGATGGCAAATTAGTCCAGGCAGATCCGGATGATGTGGAAATCGGCACTGTCATTGTGGTAAAACCGGGCGAGCGTATTCCGCTGGATGGAATTGTAGTAGAAGGTGAGTCCATGGTCGATACCGCGGCACTGACCGGAGAATCTGTTCCAAGAAGAGCAGCAGAAGGTGATGAAATCATCAGCGGCTGTGTCAATGGAAGCGGTACTTTAAAGGTAAAAGTAACAAAAGCATTCGAAGATTCCACAGTATCCAAGATTCTGGAACTGGTGGAGAATGCAAGCAGCAAGAAAGCAAGAGTGGAGAACTTTATCACCAGATTTGCAAAATATTACACTCCGGTTGTTACCATTGGAGCAGTAATTCTTGCAATCCTGCCACCGATTATTTTGGGCGGCGGCTGGGCTGAGTGGATTCAGAGAGCCTGTATTTTCCTTGTTATTTCCTGCCCGTGTGCCCTTGTAATCTCCGTCCCATTGGGATTCTTCGGCGGTATCGGAGCATCTTCTAACTTAGGTGTTCTTGTAAAAGGAAGTAACTATTTAGAGGCAGTGGCTGAGATGACCACTATCGTATTTGACAAAACCGGTACACTGACCAAAGGCGAGTTCAAGGTATCTGAGGTACTTCCGGTAAATGGAAGCAAAGAGGAACTCTTAGAGCTTTCAGCCCATG
Organism: Roseburia sp. AF25-13LB; assembly: GCF_003478915.1. Lineage (NCBI taxonomy): Bacteria > Bacillati > Bacillota > Clostridia > Lachnospirales > Lachnospiraceae > Roseburia > Roseburia sp. AF25-13LB. Next base: position 108,510 of record NZ_QUFO01000008.1, on the reverse strand, counting down.
TAGAAGGATATTCCAATCATCCAATTGCTAATTCCGTGCGTGAAGCCTATGGCAAAGAACTGGATATGAACCGGGTAAATGGAACAGAAGAAATTGCCGGACATGGAATTCATACATTTGTAGATGGAAAAGAAGTATGGCTTGGAAATGCCAAAATGATGGCAGCCCGGAATATTTCCTATACCGAAAACAGTAGTGCTGGAACCGTGATTTATGTTGCGGTAGATGGAGCATTTGCCGGAACCATTGTAATTTCCGATTCCATTAAGGAGGGCGTAAAAGAAGCTATCCATAGCATGAAGAAGGTAGGCGTGAAGAAATGCGTTATGCTGACCGGAGACCGTAAGGCAGCAGCACAGGCAGTAGCAGATGAACTGGGACTGGATGAAGTGCATGCAGAATTACTGCCGGGTGACAAGGTAAGTCAGGTTGAGGCACTTCTGAAAGAACAGCATGAGAAAGAAAAACTTGCATTTGTGGGTGATGGCATCAACGATGCACCAGTACTGACCAGAGCAGACATTGGAATTGCAATGGGAAGTATGGGGTCTGATGCGGCAATCGAAGCTGCAGATGTAGTTCTTATGGATGATGATGTACGAAAGATTGCATCTCTTGTGAAGATTGCAAGAAAGACACTTTCCATCGTGCACCAGAATATCGTATTTGCACTTGGCGTAAAAGCAATTGTGCTGATACTCGGTGCATTTGGTATTGCCAATATGTGGGAAGCAGTATTTGCAGATGTAGGTGTATCTGTCATTGCAATTTTGAATTCCATGCGGACACTGCGCATTGCAAAGAAATAGTATAAAGGCGTTTATTGAGAAAAAGAATCAGTAAACGCCTTTCTTTTACCAAACAGATAGTCTATACTAACAAAAGTTACAAAAATCTAACAGGAAGTCGGAAATAGTACAGCATTGGGAAAGAGGGAAGCAGGAGTAACAAAATAAAAGAACTGAAAAAAGAGTCAGAAAAGAAAAAGGAGGATGAATATGTTTCTGGAGATTCAGGATTTGAAAAAAAGTTTTGGACAGGGAGAGGCAAAAACAGAAGTTTTGAAGGGAATTAATTTCTCTGTTGAAAAAGGTGAGATTTGCGTATTGTTAGGACCGTCTGGTTCCGGTAAATCAACACTTTTGAATATTATTGGAGGAATTGATAGTGCAGACAGCGGCTATATTTCCATCAATGGAGAGAAAACAGCAGATATGAACGAAAAGGCACTGACGAATTACCGCCGCCGCCATTTAGGATATGTATTTCAGATGTATAATCTGATCCCAAACCTCAATGTGAAGGAAAATATCGAGGTAGGAGCATATCTGAGTGATAAATCATTAGACATTGACGAATTGCTTAAGACACTGGAACTTTATGAGCATCGTCATAAGCTGCCAAACCAGTTATCCGGTGGACAGCAGCAGCGTACAGCCATTGGCCGTGCCATTGTAAAGAACCCGGATATTCTGCTCTGTGATGAGCCGACCGGAGCACTGGATTACAATACATCCAAAGAGATTTTGAAGCTGATTGAGGATGTAAATCAGAAATATGGAAATACCGTTATTATGGTTACCCATAATGATGCCATCAAAAACATGGCAGACCGTGTCATTAAGCTGCGTGATGGACAGATTCGAAAGGATTACACCAATGAAGTGAAGATTCCTGCACAGGAACTTGACTGGTAAAGGCGGTGATGAAAGTGAAGAGTCCATTAAGAAAACGAATTCCAAGGGAATTGAAAACAGATTTTGGAAAATATCTTGTGATTTTCCTGTTCCTGATAGCTACTATCGGATTTGTATCGGGATTTCTGGTGGCAGGAAGCAGTATGATAACTGCCTATAATGAGAGTTTTGAAAAGTACAATATTGAAGACGGTAATTTCGAGCTGATGGAAGAAGCTGACGATACCCTGCTTACAGAACTGGAAAAAGAAGGCGTAACAATTTATGAGAATTACTATCTGGAAGAAGAGGTGGTAAATGGCAAGTCAGACAGTACCCTCCGTATTTTTAAACCGAGAAACGAAGTGGATAAAGTATGTCTGATGGATGGAGAAATGCCGCAGCAGGAAGATGAAATTGCAATTGACCGGATGTATGCGGACAATAATTCCTTAAAAGTAGGAGATACCATTAAAGTAGGCGGTGAGAAAAAGACCATCAGTGGTCTTGTGGCATTATCAGATTACAGTGCTCTGTTTTCCGATAGCAAGGATCTGATGTTTGATGCCATAAAATTTGGCGTTGCCATTGCCACAGAGGGTGCCTTTGATGCTTATGGTACCGGAAATCTCCATTACAGCTATTCCTGGAAATATGAAAAAACTCCGGCTGATGATACGGAAGCAAAAGAGAAAGCAGAAGATTTTATGAAAGTGCTGGGCAGTAAGGCAGCAATAGCAGCATACATACCGGCATTTTCCAATCAGGCAATTCATTTTACGGGAGATGATATGGGTGGAGACAAAACAATGGTAATGACGTTGTTATATATCCTGATAGCGATTATGGCATTTGTCTTTGCAGTTACCACCAATAATACGATTACAAAAGAAGCGGCAGTCATCGGAACGCTGCGTGCATCCGGCTATACCAGAGGAGAACTGCTGCGGCATTATCTGCATCTTCCGGTACTGGTGACAATCGTAGCAGCAATTATTGGAAATATACTTGGCTATACCGTATTTAAAAATATGGTAGCAGATTTGTACTATGGAAGCTATAGTCTGCCGACCTACCATACCATCTGGAATGGGGATGCGTTTATCCTGACAACGGTGATTCCGGCAATCATAATGATTGTTATAAATCTGCTTTTGATTTCTTCCAAACTGCGTATTTCACCACTGAATTTCCTGCGCAGGGATTTGGGCAGAAGAAAGCGGAAAAAAGCAGTAAAACTGCCGCATTTCAAATTCTTTAACCGGTTCCGTATCCGTATTATTTTACAGAACCGTGCGGGCTACCTGACTTTATTTATCGGTATTGCTTTTGCAGAAATTCTGCTGGTTTTCGGCATGATGATGTCACCACTTTTAGAGCATTATCAGGATGAAGTGCTGTCCCACATGCTTGCAGATTATCAGTATGTATTAAAAGCACCGGTTCCAACGGAAACAGATGGCGCAGAGACTTATCTTGCCGGTAGTTTAAAGACAATGCCGACAGAATTCAGCAGCGAAGAGGTCAGCGTCTATGGAATTGAAAAAGACAGTGCTTATGTTGATATTGATTTCCCAAAAGAAGGTGTTTATATTTCGGATAGTTATGCAGAAAAATACCGGCTTGCAGAAGGCGATACCATTGAGTTAAAGGAAACTTATGGAGATAAGAAATACAAGTTTAAGGTGGCTGGAATCTATGAGTATCCGGCAGCGGTGGCAATTTTTATGCCGGAAGAGGAATATCGGGATGTATTTGACAAAGAGGAGGATTATTTCAATGGATATTTCTCCGATAAGAAGATTACCGATATTGAGGATGCCTATATCATGACGACCATTACAGAAGATGACCTCACCAAGGTATCAAGACAGCTTGATGTATCTATGGGCGGCATGTTCTATCTGATGAATGTATTTTCTGTTGCACTGGCAGCAATCCTTATTTACCTGATGACAAAGCTGATTATCGAGCGGAATGCTTCATCCATATCCATGGTTAAGATATTGGGTTACAACACCCGAGAAATTGGGAAACTGTATCTGACAGCCACCACCTGGATTGTGGTGATATCCGTTATCCTGGGTGAAGCAATTGCTACCGAGACCATTAATGTCATCTACCGGGCAATGATGAGTGATTACTCCGGCTGGCTGAGCATCTACTATGACCCGAACATCTACTGGAAGATACTTCTGATGGTACTGGCGGCATACTTCGTAGTTGCATTCTTCTGCCTGGGTAAGATTCGGAAGATACCAATGGACGAAGCTTTGAAGAATGTAGAGTAGAACTTGAAAATGTAATATTGCAGCGAAACTGCTGGTATTTTTATACAAGTATATTTTCATCCCACCCAGCCAAACTAAAACCATATCAAACTAACTGAAATTCTTAATATGATAAAGAATTCTCACCACGCACATTTTATGTTGACAACAGAAATGTAATTAGTTATGATAAACACAAGTTAGGAACAGCTAACTAGAACGAAAGGAAAAGAAACTATGAGTACAGAGATTCTGGAAATTGTACAACAGATGGATTTACACAATGCAGAGACGCAGTTAGCGTTACAATGTGCCCCATTGATCGCAGGAGTAAAGATATCCAATCTCTTAGTCGTTTCAACAGGCATGGAGGATGCGGTAAAACAGTGCCTGAGAAAATCCGGAATTTCATTCCTGCTACTGCTCAGGACCAGGGAAAAAGCTCGTTACCTTCTTTTTCGGAAGAAACCGTTGGAGGCGTATCTGATGCGTAAAGAGATATGGGAGCTGCTGCAGGAGTCCGGTTATCAGGACTTTACGCTCGGAAATATTCTCAGTACGTTTCAGAAACGTTACCAGGGTTATATGTGCGGAGAACCTGGCTTTCCTCATGAAATGGGATTGCTGCTTGGCTATCCGGTAGAAGATGTAAGAGGGTTTATGGAACAGAATGGACAGAATGCACTCTATCAGGGTTACTGGAAAGTGTATGCGCATGTTCCGGAAAAGAAACGTCTTTTCGCACGCTATGATATGGAAAAAGAGACCATCATCCAGCTTCTCTCCAATGGAGTGGGAATGCGGGACATCATTGGTATTTATAATGACAGCATGCCGCAGAAAGCGGCTGTTTAGGAGGTAGAAAAAATGAGTAAGATTCAGGTAGTTTATTGGACACAGTCAGGAAACACACAGGCAATGGCTGAGGCTGTTGGAAGAGGAATTGAAGCAGCTGGCAAAGAAGCAGAGGTTGTTGATGTAAGTACAGCTGATATGGATGCATTAAAAGCTTCTTCCGTATTTGCAATGGGATGTCCTGCAATGGGTGCAGAAGTCTTAGAAGAAGGCGAGATGGAGCCATTCGTTGAAGAAGTAGAAGGCTTTGCAGCAGGAAAGAAAATCGCATTATTCGGTTCTTACGGATGGGGCGATGGACAGTGGATGCGTGACTGGGTAGACCGTATGACAAGTGCAGGAGCAACCGTTGTAAATGGCGAAGGTGTGATTTGTCAGGAAGCACCGGATGACGATGCAGTCGCTACATGCGAAAGTTTAGGCAAACAGTTAGCAGGAATGTAAATTCCAAAAACAAAAACATTTCCGTAGGGTACAAACAAATTGTATTATATATCATAACCAGAAGAAGTCTTGCAGAAAACTGCAAGGCTTTTTCACTTTACAGGAAATTGCTTTCCTGTAAAGTGAAAAACGCTCCGCGAGGATGCGCACTGCGGCGTATAAGGTAGATGTCGCAAGCGACCGCCGCAGGCGCGAGAATGTGGCAGGGCACATTCTTTGTTACGTTTTGAAAACAGCTGCATATACTGATAAGAAGGACTGGAAACAGGTGAAAGAATGAAAGTATTGAATCTGGGAGAACGCTCCGTGCTGGTACAGTATGTGCAGCTGGCATTAAACCGTGCGGGATATGATATAAGGAAAGATGGAATTTTGGGAGAGAATACCTGCAGGGCATTGCGGCAGTTTTTAAGGAAAAAGAGCGGGGAAGAATTTAACTGTAAAATAGATGATGTAGTGTGGGGAAAGCTTTTCCCTTATTTAAAAGGATATACGATGCATGAAATAAAATCCGGTGATACATTATGGGGTATTGCGGCAAATTATGACACCAGTGTATCAGCGATTATGACAGCCAATCCAACAGTAAATCCGCTGGCACTGCGGACCGGAAGTATTCTTGCAATTCCATTCTCTTTTTCGCTTGTAGCAGAAGATGTGGCTTACACTTCTTATCTCAATGACTGGATATTGGAAGGGCTTACGGTACGCTATCCTTTCTTGGTTCAGGGAAATATTGGAAAAAGTGCGATGGGAAAGGAAATTCCCTATCTTCGGATTGGAACAGGAGAGCGGGAAGTCTTTTACAGTGGAGCATATCATGCCAACGAATGGATTACCACACCGGTCCTGCTTAAATTTGCGGAAGAATATGCCCATGCATTTGCAGCGGGACGCATGCTTTATACTGTGCAGGCGGCATGGCTTTTTTATGGATTTTCCCTGTATCTTGTTCCCCTGGTAAACCCGGATGGCGTGGATTTAGTGAATGGAGTATTAGAAGAGGGTGCATCCTTAGAAGAGGCAGAGCGCATTGCAGCTGATTATCCGAAGATTCCATTTCCGAATGGATGGAAAGCCAATATAGAAGGAATTGATTTGAATCTGCAATTTCCGGCGGGCTGGGAAAATGCCAGAAACATTAAATTTGCCATGGGATTTACAACACCGGCACCAAGAGATTATGTGGGAGAGGCTCCCCTTGTGGCACCGGAAAGCCGCAGTGTCTATGAATTTACAAGAGCCCATAATTTTTCGTTAATTCTGGCATATCATGCACAGGGAGAAGTGATTTACTGGCGGTATCTTGACTATGAACCGGCAGATTCCAGAAGAATTGCAGAATACTTTGGCGAGGTCAGCGGATACCGGGTGGAAGAGACACCATCTGCGTCGGGTTATGCTGGTTTCAAAGACTGGTTTATTCAGGAATACAATCGTCCCGGCTATACCATTGAGGTGGGAATGGGTGTAAGCCCGCTTCCAATGAGCCAGTTTGCCGGAATCTATGAAGATAACCGTCTGATTTTAGAAGGCGGAATGACGGAACTTGTGCGATAACCGGGGATGTGTTATATTGTAGCAGAGAAAAGTTGAGGAAACTGGAGCGTAAGATGAACACAGCATACAGCTATGAGATACAGCCGCTGGATGAACATTCCATAAGCATAGAGCGTGTATATGGGACGACACCGGTTGTTGTAATTCCAGAACAGATAGATGGATTCACAGTAAAGAGAATAGGCGCATATTGTTTTTCGGAAAGCAAACATGTTCCGGCAGATGCCGTTACCATCGGCGAAGTGGACAGTTTTATGAAGGCATTATGTGGAAATGATATCGAAGAAATTTCTTTGCCGGATTCCGTGGAACAAATCGGGAATCTGGCATTTTATAATTGCCGCAAATTACGAACACTTACCTTGGGGCGTTTCTTAAAAGAATTAGGAAGCGATGCCTTTATGAACTGCCGGAGCTTAAAGCGGCTGGTGCTTCGTTCTTCCATGGAAGAAGCCAGTGGCGCACAGCTTATCTTAAATCAGGTTCGGGCTGATTTGGAAGTGGAATTTAAGGAAGCCTTATTTTTCTATCCGGAATATTACGATTCCTATGAAGAAATCGGACCGGCACATATATTTGCACTGAATATTGCGGGGGAAGGTTTCCGGGCAAGACAGTGTTTTCATGAGCGGATGGTAGATGCCGCCGCATACGATATGATATTTGAGCGGATCTGCATTGAGGAGAAGATGTGGACTGCAGCCAGAATGGCACTTTGCAGACTGGCATATCCGGTGGAATTAAAGGAAGAAGCCCGTGAACGTTATCTTTCTTATTTAAAAGAACATGCCAGTGAGGTATGCGATGTTTTGATTCAGAAAAAAGATTTAGCATTATTAGAGCTGATATGCCGGCTTCAGGTGGTGGAGCGGAGTGGAATCACTGCATTAATCGAGCAGGCGGCAGAAGCCGGCTGGGCAGAAGGCAGTGTCAGCTTAAGCAGCTGGCAGCAGAAATATTATAAGGAAGAAGCAGCTTCTTCCTGTTATGATATTGAGTGGTAAAAACAGCAGAAAATTAAGAAAATATGCAGTGGCAGAAAGGAGTAGAAGATGGCGCATATTAAGACCCAGACCGAATGGGAAAATGATATGTCTGTAAAAATCTTGCAGCATGCAAGAAGTGAAATCTATCTGGATTTGCGATATCTTGATGTGGCACTTTCTGCATTGAAGCCTCAGGCAATGGAAGGCTTAGAGACAATGGCTACGGACGGAGAGAGTCTCTTTTTCTCAGCAGGACAGGTAATACGTGTATTCCGGAATAATCCGGCATTTATGAACCGGGCGTACCTGCACACGATATTGCACTGTATTTTTTCACACTTATTTTTAAAAGGAAACAGAGATACGAAGCTTTGGAATCTTGCCTGCGATATTGTAGTGGAGCAGACCATTGACGGCATGGACAAGCCCTGTACCAGGCGCGCATTAAGCTTTCTGCGGCAGCAGACCTATGAAGCGTTGAAGGGTGAGGGGCGGATTTCAGCAGCAGTGGTATACCGCTGGCTGCGGGGAAAATCCATGGAAGAGCTTCTTACCTTAAATCATGAATTTTATACGGATGACCACCGTTTCTGGAAAGAGGAAACCGGCAATGGCGCGGCATCTGCGGCCAGAAATAAATGGAATAAGATAGCAAGGCAGACCAGTATGGCGAAGAAGCGGCATGGAGATGAGCCGGAAAAGGGAGAAGAACTTCTGATGACACAGATCAGTGCTGCGAAAAGCCGCCGGAGTTATAAGGAATTTTTACAGAAATTTTCCATACTACAGGAAGAATTAAAATGCAATCCCGATGAGTATGATTTGAATTATTATACCTATGGGCTGCGGCTTTATAAGAATATGCCCCTGATAGAACCGGTGGAGAGCCGGGAAGTAAAGAAAATCCGGGAATTTGTAGTGGTGGTAGACACCAGTTATTCTACCAGCGGCAGTTTAATCAAAGGCTTTTTAAATGAGACATTTGGCATTTTATCCCAGCAGAACAGCTTCTTTCGAAGATGCAGAATCCGGATTATCCAGTGCGATGATAAAGTGGAAATGGATGAGGTAATCAGCAGTCAGGAAGAAATGGAGCGGCTGCTAAAAAGCTTTCAGGTAGTGGGCGGCGGAAATACAGATTTTCGACCGGCGTTTACTTATGTAAACCAACTAATCAAAGAAGGAAACATCCGGCATCTGGATGGACTCTTGTACTTTACCGATGGCAAGGGCATTTATCCGGTAAAGAAGCCGGAATATAAGACCGCATTTTTATTCTTGGGAGCCTATGATGAGACGGCAGTACCGCCATGGGCAATGCGGCTGCAGCTGGAGCCGGAAGAGCTGGAACAGAATGCATGAGAGAAATAATATAGATTGGAAGAAAACAGATGAATATCAAACAGGCAAAGGAAGAAATCAAACATACCGTAACAGCATATTTGAAAAAGGATGATGAGGGCAGATATAAGATTCCTCTGATTCGTCAGAGACCGGTCTTATTAATGGGACCGCCGGGAATCGGCAAGACCCAGATTATGGAGCAGATTGCAGAGGAGTGCAAAATCGGACTGGTAGCATATACGATTACCCATCATACCAGACAGAGTGCAGTGGGACTTCCTTTTATCAAAGAAATGGAATTTGCAGGCAAAGAGTATTCCATAACGGAATATACCATGAGTGAGATTATTGCCAGCGTATACCGGAAAATCGAGGAAGGCTGTCCGGAAGGAATCCTTTTCATTGATGAGATTAACTGTGTGTCTGAGACACTGGCACCGACCATGCTGCAGTTTTTGCAGTGCAAGACCTTTGGTAATCAGGCAGTGCCGGAGGGCTGGATTATTGTTGCAGCAGGCAATCCGCCGGAATACAATAAATCGGTGCGGGAATTTGATATGGTAACCTTGGACCGTGTCCGCTGTATGCAGGTAGAGGCAGACCTTGGTGTTTGGAAAGCTTATGCCAGAACAAGACATATCCATGGTGCAATTTTAAGCTATCTTGAGCTTCGTCCAAAGAATTTCTACCGGGTGGAAGCAGATGTAGACGGCTTGCAGTTTGTCACAGCAAGAGGCTGGGAGGATTTAAGCATTCTGATGAAGACCTATGAAGAAATGGGGCTTCCGGTAGATGAGACCGTTGTAGGAGAATTTTTACACCATAAGGATGTGGCAGAGGATGCGGCAGCATATTTTGATTTATACCAGAAGTATAAGGATGACTATGGAATTCCGTTAATATTGGAAGGAAAGATTCGGCCGGAAGTATTTGCCCGGATTTATGATGCAGCTTTTGATGAAAGACTCAGCGTGGTCAATCTTTTGTTGGACGGATTACAGAATCTGTTCCGAAGCTATGGAAAAGAAAAGGCTAAGACAGACCGCGACTTTGCAGCCTTGAAAGAGTACCGTAATTCCGAAGGGGCAAAGAAAGAAGTTTTTGAGGAAAAAAAGGCAGCCTTTGATATCCAGAGAAAGACATTAGAAACAATCGAAGAAAAGACCGCAGCAGCCTTAGAGCATGCGTTTGATTTTATGGAGCAGGCATTTGAGGGCGGCCAGGAAATGGTGGTATTTGTAACAGATCTTGCTACCGTGGCAGAATCCGCAAGATTCTTAGCCGAGCACAACTGCGACCGCTATTTACAGTATAATCAGGAGCTGCTGATTGGAAGCAAGCGGGCAGAGCTTTTAGCCGAGCTGAACCGGGACTAGTTGTACAGCGTAAAAAAATGTCAGAAAGGATACCTTTAAACATGAAGAAGCTGGTAATCGGAATTCTTGCACATGTAGATGCAGGAAAGACAACATTATCGGAAAGTATGTTGTATACAAGCGGAAGCATACGCCATCTGGGAAGAGTGGATAATAAGGATGCATATCTTGACAATAATGCCATGGAGCGGGAGCGTGGAATTACGATTTTCTCAAAGCAGGCAGAATTTTCCTGGAAAGATATGGCAATCACTTTGTTGGATACACCGGGGCATGTGGACTTTTCTGCGGAGATGGAGCGGACCCTTAAAGTGCTTGATTATGCAGTGCTGGTCATCAGCGGAGTCGATGGTGTGCAGGGACATACCAGAACGCTGTGGCGTCTGTTAAAACTTTATCAGGTTCCGGTATTCTTATTTATCAATAAAATGGATCAGCCGGGAGCGGATAAAGAGGCTCTTTTATGGGAAATCAAGGAGCATTTGGACAGCAACTGCATTGACTTTACACAGGAGCAGAACGAAGGCTTCTATGAAGAGGCGGCTATGTGCGAAGAAGCAGCCATGGAGAAATTCTTATCGGAAGGAAGTCTTGCATCCAATGACCTTGCACAAATGATTGCAAAGCGGGAGCTTTTCCCCTGCTATTTTGGCTCTGCATTAAAGGTGCAGGGTGTGGAAGAACTGTTAGACGGACTTTACGAATATGGCAGGACACCGCAGTATCCGGATAAATTTGGTGCTAAAATCTTTAAGATTGCAAGAGAAGAACAGGGAAACCGGCTGACTTATCTTAAAGTGACCGGAGGAACTCTTCGTGTAAAGGACATGCTTAATGGCAAAGCCGGAGAAGAAGAGTGGGCGGAAAAGGTCAATCAGATCCGTATTTATTCCGGAGAAAAATATGAGGCAGTATCCGAGGCGGCAGCAGGTACAGTCTGTGCTGTTACCGGACTGACAAAGACGTATCCGGGAGAAGGACTTGGCATTGAAGAAGAGTCCATACTTCCGGTCTTAGAGCCGGTACGCAGTGTAAAACTGGTTTTGCCGAAGGAAGTTCCGGTGGCGGTTATGCTGCCAAAATTAAAGCAGTTAGAGGAAGAAAATCCGGAATTGCATATTGTATACCGGGAAGAAACCGGAGAGATTCTCATTAAGCTGATGGGCGAAGTACAGCTTGAAATCTTACAGAAACTGGTAAAAGAACGCTACGGCGTAGTAGTGGATTTTGGCGAAGAAAAGATTATTTATAAAGAAACCATCCGCAATACTGTAGAAGGAGTCGGACATTTTGAACCACTGCGCCATTATGCGGAAGTACATCTTCTGTTAGAGCCGGGTGAGCGCGGAAGCGGACTGTGTTTTCAGACAGACTGCAGTGAAGATATTTTAGATAAGAACTGGCAGCGGCTGATACTGACCCATCTTGCAGAGCGGGAACATAAGGGCGTATTAACCGGTTCTGCCATTACAGATATGAAGATTACCGTAGTGTCCGGACGGGCACATCCGAAACATACGGAAGGCGGTGATTTCAGACAGGCTACTTACCGGGCGGTAAGGCAGGGGCTGATGGAAGCAGATTCTGTATTGTTAGAGCCATATTATGCATTCCGTCTGGAAATACCGGAAGAATGTCTGGGTCGTGCAATGCATGATATGGAGCAGCGTAATAGCAGAATGGACGCTCCGCAGATAGAAAATGGAATGGCACTGCTCACCGGAAGCGGCCCGGTATCGAAGCTTTCGGATTATCAGAAGGAATTAAATACCTATGCCAAAGGGCGTGGCAAATTCTTCTGCACATTGCAGGGCTACGAGGTGTGCCAGAATCAGGATGAGGTGGTAGAAGCTATCGGTTATCAGCCGGAGGCAGATTTATATAATACATCAGATTCCGTATTCTGTGCCCACGGAGCGGGCTATCTGGTGCCGTGGTATGAAGTAAAAGAGTACATGCATATGCCATCTGTTTTAGAAGAAGATGGCGGCACAAAAGAAGAACGGATAAAAGTCCACCGTCCCGGCGTAGTAGAGGACTGGGTAGATACCGATGAAATCGATGCTATTTTAGAAAAGACCTTCTATGCCAACCGGCAGGAAGGAAAACGCAAAAACGGTGTTGTGCGAAAACGCAAAGCAGAAAACAATGCACCAACCGTCCGTACTTACCACAAGCCGGAAAAACTGGAACGCTATCTACTGGTGGATGGCTACAATGTAATTTATGCCTGGAAGGATTTACATGAACTGGCAGAAGTGAATCTGGATGGAGCCAGAGGCAAATTGCAGGACATTCTCTGCAACTATCAGGGCATCTTTGGTGGCGAAGTCATTGTGGTGTTTGATGCATACCGCCTGACCGGACATAAGACAGAACAGTTGGACTATCACAATATCCATATTGTCTTTACGAAGGAAGCAGAAACGGCAGACCAGTACATTGAACGCTTTGCCCACGAACATCACAATCATTATGATGTAACGGTTGCAACCTCCGATGGCTTAGAGCAGATGATTATCCGCGGCCAGGACTGCAAGCTGATATCTGCCCGGGAGTTTGAACAGGAAGTAAAACGGGCGAACAGCGCTATGTGGGATAATTACCGGAATGGACAGAATATTTTCTGATAAATATTGCCATGGCATGGAAAAAAAGCTATGATAGAAAAAGAGTTTCACTCGGGTGATTACGATAGAGGAAAACAGGATGCAACCATTGTATCTGCCATTTGACAGATGTTTCTTTTGTAATAGGAAATGTCATCGTTCTAAGACACTGCATTTTGCTTTTGTGATTTAGCCGGTCTTTCCAATGTTTGACAAGATATCTGTACGGTGCGCCGGAATGCGGATGCATGAAGCAGGCTGTTAGGGGCACTTGGAATTTCGGCGGCAAACCGGCAGCACTGGCACAGGGATGTGCCAGTGAGGCGCATCTTAAGCATGGATGCGAATATGCGCCGGTTGCCGGACGAATTCGTAACTTTATCGAAATTCTTAGTGCCCCTTGCAGGTTTGCTGTGGCATCCGCCTCCGGCGGACAGTGCAGATATCCCGTCAAAGCAGGTGGAAAGACAGTCTACTACAAGCAAAATGCGTATCTAAGAACGATAGGACATTTCCTGTTCATCAAAAGAAAACATCGTTAAATGGCAGCAACAATCGTTTGATCGTTGTTTTGCGTTATCGTAATCACCTGAACAGAATCATTTTTAGCAGAAGGAGAAAAGACATGGAAGGAAAAGGAAGAATAACAGGACATACAGGATTATTGGCATTGATCGGTTCCCCGGTAGGACACTCAGGCTCCCCGGCAATGTATAACTATAGCTTTGAAAAATTAGGATTAGACTATGCATACGTAGCATTCGATATAAAAGTAGAAGAAGTAAAGGCAGCCTTGGATGCCATGCGCCTTTTCCACATGCGTGGCTGCAATGTAACGATGCCATGTAAGACAGAAGCTGCAAAATATATGGATGAGCTTTCACCGGCAGCCCGGATTATCGGAGCAGTCAATACCATAGTAAATGAAGATGGAAAATTAATCGGACATATGACAGACGGTGAAGGATTTGTAGGCAATTTAAGAGACCATGGAATTGAGATAAAAGGAAAGAAAATCACAGTAGCAGGAGGCGGCGGAGCAGCCACTGCCATTCAGGTACAGTGTGCGCTGGACGGGGCAAGAGAAATCAGCATTTTCAATATCAAAGATGACTTCTTCGAAAGAACACTGGAAACAGCAGAGAAGATTAGAAAAGAAGTGCCGGGCATTGTGGTAAATGTGTATGACATTGCAGATACTGCAAAGATGACAGAAGAGATTCAAAGCTCTGACATTTTTGCCAATGCAACCATCGTTGGAATGAAACCGATGGAAAAAGAAAGCGTTGTGAAAGATACATCCGCATTCCGTCCGGGACTGGTGGTTGCAGATGCCGTTTATAATCCGGAAGAGACAAGATTACTCCGGGAAGCAAAAGAAGCAGGCTGCACCTGCCTCAATGGAAAAGGAATGTTACTGTGGCAGGGTGTTGCTGCATTCCGCCTGTACACCGGAGAAGAGATGCCAGTACGGGAAGTAAAAGAGAAGTTTTTCCAGTAGGATAAGGAGTAAGAAATGGAGCAGACGGTAGTCAGAATCAGGACATTGGAAATCGGAAGCGGAATGCCAAAGATTTGTGTTCCGGTTGTAGGAAAGACGGAAAAAGAAATATTAGAGGGCGCAGAGCGGGCGAAGGATGCAAAACCGGATCTGGTGGAATTTCGTGTGGACTGGTATGAAGAAGCTGCAGACAGTAAAAAAGTAGTAGCACTGTTAGAAAAGCTTCGTAAATGTTTGGGAGAACTGCCGGTTTTATTTACCTTCCGAAGCAGCAGGGAAGGCGGAGAAGCTGCCTTAAGCGACGGAGCATATCAAAGCTTAAATGAAGCTGCAATTGCATCCGACTTTGTGGACTGCGTGGATGTGGAATTATTTTCCGGGGATGCTGTTGTAAAGGCAGTAGTAGCGGCAGCACATAGCAATAATGTAAAAGTCATTGCATCCAATCATGATTTTGAAAAAACACCGGCAGCAGAAGAACTCCTTGCCAGACTTCAGAAAATGGAAGCACTTGGCGCAGATATTCCAAAGATTGCCGTTATGCCACAAAGCAGCAAGGATGTTTTAACACTGCTTACGGTAACGGAAAGCTGGAAGGAAACAGGGAAGACACCTGTTATTACCATGTCTATGGCAGGAGAGGGCTTAATCAGCCGTCTTTGCGGAGAAATCTTTGGCTCGGCAGTTACCTTTGGCGCAGCCGGAAAGAGCAGCGCACCGGGACAGATAGATGCAGAAGAACTGCGGCGGATATTGGAAATCATACATCAGAATAGCAATAGACAGTAAAAATAATAGAGAAGAATTTCAATCGATATTTGGAATCATACATATGGAAAGGAATTAGAAAATGGCAGAGAATATTTTTCTGATTGGATTTATGGGAGCCGGAAAGAGCACCATAGCAAAAGTATTAAAAGAGAAATTAAATGTTCCTCTTTGCGAAATGGATGAAATGATTGCAGAGCAGCAGAAAATGGCTATCTCTGACATTTTTGCACAGTATGGTGAAACACATTTCAGAGATTTGGAGACACAGCTTGTAAAAGATATTTCAGAAAAAGACGGTGTCATCGTATCCTGCGGTGGCGGTGCAGTGCTGCGGGAAGAAAATGTATCTTTTATGAAAGAAAATGGCAGAATCGTTCTGTTATCTGCTACACCGGAAACCATTTATGAGAGAGTCCGCTACAGCAAGGACCGCCCGATTTTAAATGGCCATATGAATGTGGAGTACATCCGTGAACTGATGGAGAAACGTCGCAGCCGTTATGAAAGTGTTGCAGACCTTGCGGTGGCAACAGACGGCAGGAGTGCAGAGACAATCGCAGATGAGATTATTGCAAAGTTAAGAGAAGCATAATGGAAATGAGAGAGTATATAGAAGCAATCGCAGAAAGCTGCAGGAAGCTGATTATCAGTAAGCCTGCCACAAAGCAGGAAGAGTATCGTAAAATTATCGTACAGAAAAAGGAAGCCTTTTTCCAGATGGAAAAATATACGGACAAGCAGGTATTTCATGAGAATCTATCTGTAGAAGAATTAGAGACAGCATTGGAAGAACTGATGCAGAATCATTTTCGCCAGCTCAATGGATTTGATATAGAAGCAGAGCATATTCTTCTGGTATCCAAAAAAGGAGTGCCGTCTTATAAAAAGAAAAAGCTGCAGAATGCAGTAAATGAGACTGCAACCCATAACCGGAAGAAAAATTATCTCTTAGAAGAAGGTAAGGTCATTCCGCCGTTGGTGGATATGGGAATTTTTACTGCAGAGGGCAAAATCGTCCGCACCATGTATGATAAGTTTAAGCAGATTAATCGTTTTGTTGAAATCATTGATGATTATGTGAAGGACTGCAAAAAGGAGAAGCTTCATATCATTGATTTCGGCTGCGGCAAGTCCTATCTTACTTTTGTTATGTACTACTACTTTACGGAAGTGCGCAAGATTCCAGTAGAGATTGTAGGACTGGATTTAAAGAAAGATGTCATAGAAAAATGTAATCAGGCAGCAAAAAAATACGGATATGACACCCTGCATTTTGAACTGGGAGATATCAATGGCTACAAAGCACCGTTTCCGGTGGATATTGTAGTATCTTTGCATGCCTGCGATACCGCAACGGATTTTGCCTTATACAATGCTATCAGTTGGGATGCGGAAATGATTTTCTCCGTGCCATGCTGCCAGCATGAATTAAATGAGCAGATGGAGAGCGAAAAGCTGCATCTGATGACCCGTTATGGCATTATCAAAGAGCGTTTTGCAGCACTGACAACGGATGCAATCCGTGCCAACCTCTTAGAGTGCTGCGGATACAAGAGCCAGGTCTTAGAATTTGTGGATTTGTCCCATACGCCAAAGAATCTTCTGATCCGGGCGAGAAAGGCAAAGATTTCAAAGGAGCATAAGCATAAGCTTTTAAAAGAAGTGGATGCCATGTGCGAAGAATTCCAGCTAAAACCGTTACTCTACGGATTACTGCAAGTGGATGAAGGGAGAAATACGGATGCATTCAGAACAGGAAAATAATAGTTTCCCGGTAGAGTTTTTAGAGAGAATGAAAGAAATGTTAGGGGAAGAGTACCCGGCATTTTTTGAAAGCTTAGGGCAGGAGCGGCAGCAGTCGTTCCGGATTAATACAGGGAAAACCAGAGTATCAGGATTTTTACAACAGACAGATTGGAAGCTAAAACCGGTTCCATGGTGTGAGACCGGTTTTTATTATGGAAAAGAGATTCGTCCGGGAAAACATCCTTATCACAATGCTGGTGTGTATTATATTCAGGAGCCGTCGGCAATGGTACCGGCAGAATGTCTTAAGGCACAGCCGGGGGATATCATTTTAGACCTCTGTGCAGCTCCCGGTGGAAAGAGCACCCAGATTGCGGCAGCTATGAAAGGGGAAGGAATCTTAATCTGTAATGAGATTCATCCGGCGAGAGCGAAGATTTTATCTGAAAATATTGAGCGGATGGGAATTAAAAATGCACTGGTATTAAATGAGACACCGGAGCATCTGGCAGAGCGTTTTCCAGGCTGCTTTGATAAAATCATGGTGGATGCACCATGCTCCGGGGAAGGCATGTTCCGGAAGAATGAAGAGGCCGGAAATGAGTGGAGTATAGAAAATGTCAGATTATGTGCCGACCGGCAGGACGGCATCTTAGACTGTGCGTATGAGATGTTAAGGCCCGGCGGCAGGATGGTATATTCCACCTGCACCTTTGCACCGGAAGAGGATGAAGGAAGTGTGCACCGTTTCTTAGAACGTCATCCGGACTGCCAGATTGCAGAAGGAATTGACAGTGAAGGCTTCATTCATGACAAAGAAGGCTGCATCCGACTGTTTCCGCATAAAATCGAAGGCGAAGGACATTTTGCAGCAGTGATAACGAAAGCAGGCGAAGGTTATGGCGGCTTTGGACTGACGGAAAAGGGCATAAAGGAAAAAGACTGCCCGGAATATCTTTCTTTTGTAAAAGAGAATTTAAAAGAAAAACCTCAGGGAGCATTGCTTAAATTTGGAGAGCAGCTCTATCTGATGCCGGAAGGATTTCCTGCTTTAAAGGGGCTGAAGGTATTACGGCCGGGACTGCATCTTGGCACCTTAAAAAAGAACCGTTTTGAACCATCCCATGCACTGGCACTTGCCATGCAGCCACAAGAGGCATTTCATGTTGCCATGCTTTCTTCTGGCAGCCAGGAAATCAGACAGTATCTGATGGGACAGACTTTTTCATGGGGAGGAGAAAAGGGCTGGTATTTAATCTGCGTAGATGGCTACAGCATCGGCTGGGGCAAGCTGGCAGGTGGAATTATGAAGAATCATTATCCGAAAGGGCTTCGTATGGTGGATATTACCTAAAAAGAGAGAATCTGAAAAAAGCTGCTTAAAATAAAACAAAATTAAGGAAATATTAATAAACACCGGGAATATCTGCTTGTGATTTAAAAGAAAATCGAATATGATTATTAAGTCGGAAAAAATAGAAAGTTAGAAAATTATGTGTGAAGAGACAAAGTTGGGAAAATTTTATCAAAAATACATAGCAAAATGGATACCATCATATGGACCACTGCCATTGGCATGGTGTGCCATTTTTAATACCATTATTTATTGGGGCACCCAGAGGCTGATGGCAAATGCAAAGCATTATGACCTGACCAGCAATCTGGACAGGAGTATTCCTTTTGTAAAAGAGTGGATTATTCTGTATGTTTTATTTTTTGCGTTCAGTTTAATAAATTATATTCTGGTATCGAGAGAAGATAAGGAAACATTTTTCCGTTTTGCAACAGCGGATATGTTGTCAAGAGTAATCTGCTGCATCTTATTTATATTGCTTCCAACCACGAATATTAGACCGGAAGTGACAGGGCATGATTTCTGCAGCTGGCTGGTGCGTTTTATCTATGCATCGGATGCACCGACGAATCTCTTTCCATCCATCCATTGTCTGGTAAGTTGGTTCTGCTTCATCGGGGTAAGAAAGAGCTGTAAGCTGCCGGGCTGGTACAAAGGATTTTCTTTTGTGATGGCAGCATTGATTTGTGCATCCACCCAGTTTACCAAACAGCATTATATGATTGACCTGGTAGCAGGCATTTTTCTGGCAGAATTCTGCTGGTTTGTATCAAAGCATACCGGAATGTACCGTCCGGTAATGAAAGTTTTTGATAAAATCGGAAGAAAGATATTTGGGGTGAAGCATTATGATGAGTAAGAAAAAAGGAATACTGAATGCAGTTTTTCTTATTACCGTATTTGCAATTACCATATATGCAATCTTTCATGGACAGGATTTAGGTGAATTGTTCGGCTATATCCGGAATACGGATTACCGGTACTGGCTTGTTGCGGTGGTCTGCGTGGTATTCTTTATCTGCAGTGAATCTGTTATTATATTTTATATGATGCGAAGCATCCGGCAGAAGATAAAACTTATGCATTGTTTCCTGTATTCCTTTGTTGGATTCTTTTTCAGCTGTATTACACCATCGGCAACCGGAGGACAGCCGGCACAGATTTATTATATGAAAAAGGATAAGCTGTCCATACCGGTATCGACACTGGTTTTAATGATTGTAACCATTACCTATAAGCTGGTACTTGTGGTACTCGGCACATTGGTTGTAATCATTCGTCCGGCACAGATTATGCATTATCTTGAACCTGTGCTGGGATGGTGTTATCTGGGACTTTTATTAAATGTCTTTTGTGTGGCATTTATGATGTTTCTGGTTTTCCATCCGACACTGGCAGCTAATATGATGGATGCCATCATAAGAGGACTTGGCAAAATTCATCTGATGAAGCGTACTGAATATTACCGGGAAAAAATGGCAAATGCCATGAAGCAGTATCAGGATGTGGCAGGATATTTCCGTACCCATAAATTGGTCGTAACCAATGTATTTCTGATTACCGTAGTACAAAGACTGTTACTCTTTTTTGTAACATATCTGACCTGCCGTTCCTTCGGAATCAATGGAACAGGGATGGTAACCATTGTTGTATTACAGGGAATGATTTCCGTTGCGGTGGATATGCTTCCGTTACCGGGAGGAATGGGAATCAGTGAATCACTGTTTTTATCTATTTTTGCACCAATCTGCGGCACACTGACATTGCCGGCGATGGTGGTAAGCAGGGGACTCAGTTATTACACAGAATTAATTTTAAGCGCAGTTATGACAGTCGTAGCACATTTTACGATAGGAAGACCGCATAAACAGAAGAGGGAAGAAAGGTAGAGGAAAAAATGATAGGTTTTTATGATTATACAGTAGTACTTACATATATTAGTCTGATGTGTTCTGTTTTTTGGAATCACTCAGGCAATTGGAGGACATTATAGAACAGCAATTATCTGTCTGGCATTATCCGGATTATTTGATATGTTTGATGGAAAGATTGCAAGAACCAAAAAGAACCGTACTGATGATGAAAAGTTATTTGGCGTTCAGATTGATTCCCTTTGCGATGTAGTCTGCTTTGGTGCGTTCCCGGCAGTAATCTGTTATGTGCTTGGTGTAAGAGGTATTCTTGGAACCATTGTTCTGGCATATTATTGTGTCTGCTCCGTGATTCGTCTTGGATTCTTCAATGTGTTGGAAACCAACCGCCAGAGAGTAGAAGAGGGTGCCAATAAATATTATCACGGACTGCCGATTACAACGATGGCAATCGTACTGCCACTGGCATTTATGCTGAACTTTGTAATTGCGGAGCGTGAATTCAGTGTGTTACTACTCTTTGTTTTGGCAGTAGTTGGCACATTATTCATTGTAGATTTTAAATTGAGAAAGCCATCTAATGCATTTCTTGCAGTTTTGGTTATCCTTGTGGCATGTGCAGTAATTGCAATCTTCTTATTCTCAAAATATCATATTTCACTGTGCTTTCCGGGACTGGAGAATTCCATTTTAGACCGTCTGATGAGGTAGAAATTGCGTAACATTTCCTGCAATAAGGAAAAATGAGGAGGAAACGAGGATGCGTTGTGTAGATCGGAATGGAAATGAAATTGGTGAGAATGCAGCACAGGGCAGAGTGTTAAAGGCATTGTATGAGACGGCTGCCGGAAGAATTTTACTTGGAATTCTGGTGAAACCTTTTGTTTCCAAAGCAGGTGGATTCCTTTTGAACCAGCCGGTATCAAAGGCTGCAATTGCACCATTTATAAAAAAGAATCATATAGATATGACAGATTATGAGGAACGGGAATACCGTTCCTATAATGATTTTTTCACCAGGAAAGTCAAGCCGGGACACCGGAAATTTGACCGTGTTAAGGAGAATTTCTGTGCACCCTGCGACAGCAGGCTCAGTATATATCCCATTACAGCAGAGGGAAAAGTCCGCGTCAAGGATACGGAATATACCATGGAGAGTCTTTTCCGCAGCAGGAAAATCGCCCATCATTATGAGGGCGGAACCCTTTGTATTTTCCGTCTGACGGTAGATGATTATCATCATTACAGCTTTGTGGATGATGGCAGAATGGGGTACATCTATAGGATTCCGGGTGTTTTTCATACGGTAAATCCGCTGGCGGGAGAAATATATCCGATTTATAAGGAAAATACCAGAGAATTTTCTGTGCTGAAAAGTCAGCATTTTGGCAATATTTTAATGATGGAAGTGGGTGCACTTATGGTAGGCAGAATCTGTAATGAGAAAGAAAACTGCCCGGTGCACCGTGGAGAAGAAAAAGGTAAATTTGAATTTGGCGGTTCTACGGTAATTTTGTGCCTGGAAAAAGACAGGGTAGAACTGGACGCAGATATTGTGTATAATTCCAATAAAGGAGTCGAGACGAAAGTCCGGCAGGGGGAAAAGATTGGAAGGATGTCAGAATGGAAGCGCATGAAGTATTAGAACAGGTGAAAAGCGGAAAGATGACCGTAGAAGAAGCGGAGCAGTTTTTTAAAAGGGAACCATTTGAAGAGATGGGCTATGCAAAGATAGACAGCCATCGGAAAGTGCGTTCCGGTTTTGCAGAAGTGGTATTCTGTCAGGGAAAACGGGATGAGTTTCTTCTTGAAATCTTTCAGAGAATATACAAGGATGAAGGCGAGGTCATGGGAACCAGGGCGTCTTTGGCACAGTATGAGCTGTTGCACAAGGAATTACCGCAGGTTACCTATGACCCTGTTTCTCGTATATTAAAAATTGAAAAAAAGGATAAAAAACGCAGTGGACTGATAGCAGTATGTACGGCTGGAACGGCAGATATTGCAGTGGCAGAAGAGGCTGCGCAGACGGCAGAGTTTTTCGGAGCCAATGTGGAACGTATTTATGATGTGGGAGTCAGTGGAATTCACCGTCTCCTTTCAAGGCTTGAGGTAATCCAGAAAGCCAACTGTGTTGTTGCAGTGGCTGGCATGGAAGGAGCACTGGCAAGTGTTTTAGGCGGACTGGTAAGCAGGCCGGTAATCGGTGTACCAACCTCCGTAGGCTATGGAGCGAATATGGGAGGCATTTCTGCATTGCTTACCATGATTAATTCCTGTGCCAATGGTGTTGCAGTGGTAAATATTGATAATGGTTATGGTGCAGGCTGTCTTGCAACACAGATAAACAGACTGGGGGTGCATGATGAAGAAGCGTAGTTTATATCTGGACTGCCATACCGGAATCAGTGGTGATATGGTAGTGGCGGCTTTACTGGATGCAGGAGCAGACAGAGAAGTCTTAGAAACTGTTTTAAGGAGCATTCCGGTATCCGGCTTTGGGATTGCAATCAGCAGAGTACAAAAGGCGGCCCTGTCGGCATGTGATTTTAAGGTCATCTTAGATGCCGCCCATGAGAATCATGATCATGATATGAAGTATTTATATGGGAAGGAAGAATCGCACGCACATGGAGGGCATTTCCATTCGGAAGAATCGCACGCACATGGAGGGCATTTCCATTCGGAAGAATCACATACCTATGGAGAGCATTCCCATACGGAAGAATCATACACCCATGGGGAACATCATCATCACGAACACCGCGGTCTGACGGAAATTTATTCCATAATCGATGGCACGAATATGCTTGATAGTGCCAGGACACTTGCTAAGAAAATATTTAGGATTTTAGCAGAAGCGGAAGCAAAAGCCCATGGTGTTCCGGTGGAAGAAGTACATTTTCATGAAGTGGGAGCCTTGGATTCAATCGTAGATATTATTGCAGCGGCAGTTTGTGTTGATAATCTTGGAGTAGATGAGGTCATTATACCTGCCCTGTGGGAAGGGGAAGGAACGGTGCGCTGTCAGCATGGAATCCTGCCGGTTCCGGTTCCGGCAGTGACTAACATAGTGATGGAATATGGAATCCCGCTTGGAAAAATAGGTGAAGCGGGAGAATATGTGACTCCGACAGGGGCTGCAATTGCAGCGGCTATCTGTACGTCAGGAGAGCTGCCGGAATGTTACCGGATTGTGGGAAACGGACTGGGCGCCGGAAAGCGGGACTATAAGCGGCCGGGACTGCTCCGGGCATTGCTGCTGGAAACAGAAGAACCGGTCTATGAAAGTGATTCTATTTTAAAACTGGAATGTAATATCGATGACTGTACCGGGGAAGCACTGGGCTATGCCATGGAGCTTTTACTGGAAAATGGCGCAAGAGATGTCCATTATATACCGGTCTATATGAAGAAAAACCGCCCGGCATATCAGTTGACAGTAATCTGCAGGAAAGAAGACCGGGAAAAATTAGAAGCAATTATATTTCGTGAGACAACAACCATTGGAATCCGCTATGTAGAAATGGTGCGGACGATTCTGCCAAGAAGGATAGAAAAGCGGCAGACCTCCTATGGTGAGGTGGCGGTTAAAATATGTGAGGGTGAAGGAGAAGTGCGTATTACTCCGGAGTATGAATCCATCCGGGAGGTATGCAGAGAGAGAGGACTTCCTTTTCAGAAGGTATATGATGATGTATTGCAGGAGTTGAAATAAGGATATGAAAAGGATGAGGTTAAAAGGATGCATACAAAAACAGATTTATTAGAGGGTAATATTTTAAAATCTTTGATTTTATTTGCAATTCCACTTATTATTTCCAATTTATTTCAGCAGCTCTATAATGCGGCAGATACCATGATAGTAGGCCATTTTCTGGGTGATGAATCACTGGCAGCAATCGGTGCATGTGCAGCGGTTTATGAACTGCTGGTAGGATTTGCACTGGGGTTTGGAAATGGACTTAGCATGGTAGTGGCAAGAAGCTTTGGTGTAGGAGATAAAGACTTGTTAAAGCGTGCAGTTGCAGGCTCTTTGGTAATTGGAGCAGCGGTGACGGTTGGTGTAATGCTGATTGCACAGATTGGACTTCGTCCGCTTCTGGTCTTGTTACATACACCATCAGAAATCATTGAGGAATCCTATTCTTATATTTATATTGTAACAATCTGTGTTGGAGTAATGTTTGCATATAATCTGTTGTCCGGATTGCTTCGTGCAATTGGAAACAGTTTTATGCCGCTGGCATTTCTGATTATTTCGTCCGTTATCAATATTGTACTGGATGTTCTTTTTATTACACAGTTTCAGATGGGAATCCGCGGTGCAGCAGTGGCAACGGTGGTAGCACAGGGAATTTCTGCAGTATTATGTGCCATTTATATTATGAAAAAATGTAAGATTTTAATACCGGCACGGGAGCATTTTAAAGTAGATGGACCACTTTACCTGGAACTGACAGGCCAGGGGCTTTCCATGGGCTTTATGTTAGCTATTGTATCTGCAGGAACAGTAATCCTGCAATATGCTATCAATCAGCTGGGTTATCTGATTATTGCGGGACATACAGCAGCACGAAAATTAAACAGTTTTTGTTCGTTGCCATTAATGCCACTGGCAATGGCAACAGCAACCTTTGTATCCCAGAACCGGGGAGCAGACCAGCGTGACCGTATCCTTAAGGTAGTACGGTATGCCATGATACTGTCTGTTGGCTGGGCAGTATTTATTACCGTTATTGTTGCATTTGCCGCACCTTCCCTGATTGCATTGCTCTCCGGCTCATCCGAAAGTGTAGTTCTTGAAAATGGTGCCAGATATATCCGCTGGAATACACCGTTTTATTCGGTTCTTGGAATTCTGCTGGTACTTCGAAATGTGTTACAGGGACTTGGTAAAAAGGTAGTGCCACTGGTTTCAAGCATGATAGAGCTGGTAGGAAAAATTGCATTTGTTCTATTGTTTATCCCAATCTTGAAATATTTTGGTGTAATTATCTGTGAGCCGGTTATCTGGTGCCTGATGTGTATCCAGCTTGTCATATCCTATTACAGAGACCCGTATATCCGTGGAAAGGAAGAAAAGAAATGAAGCTTGGAATCGTAGGAACAGGAACTATCGTAGAAGAAGTACTTCCGGTATTGCAGCAGGTAAAAGGGCTTTCCTGCTATGGAATTTGTGGAACAAAGCGCAGTGAAGCAAAAGCAGAAAAACTAAAAGAACAGTATCAGATGCAGCTTGCAGTAAGTGATTATGAAAAGCTTCTGGATTCGGAAATTGATACTGTCTATATTGCTGTGCCAAATCTTTTACATTTTGAAATGGCAAAAGAAGCAGTTCTTCGTGGAAAACATGTTATTGTAGAAAAACCCATGACAGCCAATGAAAGACAGGCAGAGGAGCTTTGTGCCCTTGCAAAGAAGCAGGGAGTATTTTTATTTGAAGCTATTACCACACGGTATCAGTCGAACTATCAGTTTATCAAAGAGCAGTTACCGACGATTGGCAAAATTAAAATGGCAGTCTGCAATTTCAGCCAATATTCCAGAAAATATGACCGTTTCCAGAATGGAGAAAACATTCCTGTTTTTGATGCAAAGCAGGCAGGTGGAGCTTTGATGGATTTAAACTTATATAATATCCAGTATTTAGAAGGCTTCTTTGGAGAACCGCAGTCTGTGCATTATACCGCAAACACGGAAAAAGGAATTGACACCAGCGGTGTTGCAATTTTATCTTATCCCGGCTTTCAGGCAGTTGCAATAGGTGCAAAGGACTGTCAGGGACAGCCGGAATATCGCATTGAAGGAAGCGAAGGCTACATTGCCCAGAACAGCCCGTGTAATGTCTGCGGCGCAGTGACCATCCATTACCGGGATGGAAGAGAGGTATCCTATGATGGAAATGGAGATGCACACCGGATGTATGCAGAGTTTGTTTCCTTTGTAAATGAGATAGCATCAAAGGACACTGAAACCTGCTACGAAATGCTCGACCACAGCCTTGCGGTCAGCCGGATACTGACCCGGGCAAGAGCGGATGCCGGAATTGTATTTCCGTGTGATGAAAATTAGTCAAGTATGATTTAGTCAATCGTACTTGACTAAATTGTATTTGACGAAGGTAATCCTTCTATCTCCACACTATCTCCAAATCTATGTAATAAGATGTAACAAGTTCGTAACAACTTGCGAATGATTACATAGGAAATTGCGAGAAGAGAAAATTATTTGAATTTATTTTAGAAAATGAACAATAGCCAGACAGTCCGGCAAAGTGCGAAGGCATTTTCATGGCTGTTAGGGGCACTTGGAATTTCGTATGGAAACAGGCAACGCCGGTACATGGAAGTACCGGCGAGGCGCAGATGAACATGGATGTGAATTTGCACCGCTTGCCGGATAAAAAAGAATATAATCCGAAATTCTTAGTGCCCCTTGCAGTTATGATACAGCCTTAGTACTTGCCGGGCTGCCCGGCTATTTCTTACTTAGTAAAAATAAATAGAATATCTCTTCTGCAATACCTGATGATTACATAGGTAAGGAGACAGATATGAAATACAAAACAGTAAAAAAATTATGGTTTGCAGCCGCAATCCTGACAACTACAACTTCATTATGGACCAATGTCAATGCCATGGAGGCACCAGCTGTATCTGGTGCAGGTGTAATCCGTGCACTGAATGAGCAGCGTATTTTATCAGAACAGTATGCGATTCAGCAGATACAGACAGAAGCAGGTGAATTGGCAGAGCATGAAGCAGCAGGCGGAGCAGATGTAAATGGTGTGACAGAACTTTCACTTGGAAATGCAGAAGAGGAAATGCCGGCAGCAGACCAGCCGGAACTTGCGGTTGCAATCGCACCGAATTATGTGAATATTCGAAAAGAACCGTCTACAGAAGGAGAAGTGCTTGGAAAACTTTACCGTAATACGGTAGGTGTGATAGAGGCAGCAGAAGAGGGCTGGTATTATATTACTTCCGGTTCAGTCAGCGGATATGTCAGTGCAGAATATGTCTGTGTGGGAGAAGAAGCAAGAGCACTTGCGGAAGAAATTGGCACACAGCTTGCCCGGGTAACTACAACAACTTTAAAAGTGCGTACGGAAGCATCCACAGAGGCTGCCGTATTAGGACTGGTACCGGGAGGCGATATACTAACGGTAACAGAGACACTGGATGGCTGGTTAAAGGTTGATGCAGAGGAAGGGGAGGGCTATGTGGCAGCAGATTATGTAGAAACCTATACGGAATATCCCCATGCAGAATCCATTCAGGAAGAAACAGAACGGTTAGCAAGAGAAGAAGCCGCAAGAAGAGCGGCACAGGAAGCAGAAGAAAGAAGAAAAGAGGAAGAGCAGCAGGCAGCAGCACAAAAGAAGGCAGCAGCGAAGCAGAGCACCAATCATACAACAGCGGGGAATGCAACATCTAAAGCTTCAACATCTGGAAATGCTGCATCCGGAAACAGCGGAACAGGGGCGTCTGCATCTGATGCCGGTTTAGGCAGGCAGATTGCAGATTATGGATTGCAGTTTGTAGGAAATCCATATGTATATGGTGGAACCAGCCTTACAAATGGGGCGGACTGTTCCGGCTTTGTGCAGAGTGTATATAGGAATTTTGGAATTAATCTGCCAAGAACTTCCGGTGAGCAGGGAGCCTGCGGAAGTGCAGTGGCATCTTTGGCAGAAGCACAGCCGGGAGATTTAATCTGGTATTCCGGTCATATCGGAATCTATATCGGAAGCGGACAGATTGTGCATGCAAGTTCAGCAAAGACCGGAATTAAAGTATCAAATGCAGGCTACCGGACGATTCTTTCTATCCGAAGAATTGTATAAAGAGAATAAAAAATTTTATCCGTGGAGATACTGACTACAATAGAAAAGAGTATAAATTAGTAGAAAAGATTGTAGCAGGAAGGATAGAAGATATATGGGAACAAAGGGAACCATTATCATTCAGGAGTCAGAAGGAAGGATGCCCCAGGAACTCTGCCAGCAGCTTTTAGAAGAGGGCTACCGCATTGTATACGAAGAAGACAGGCGGGCAGGAAGTCAGATTGAAATTGGAACGGCCTGCATCTTAGAAGTAGACAATCATTGTATCAGAAGAGGCAGGAAAAAGATTCATCTGACACCTAATGAATATAAAATTTTATATACCATGGTGAAATCTCCCCACCGGGTATATAGCAGAAACCAGTTGATTACTTATGCGTTAGAGGATGCCTTTGATGGCTATGACAGAACAATAGATTCCTATATTAAGAGTATCCGGAAGAAAATTGAAAAGAATCCCAGACGGCCGCGTTATATCATAACGGTGCACGGAGTCGGATATAAATATGTTCCATCAGACAGTGAGGGCACTCATGGAGAATAAGAGCCTGGAACAGG
The DNA here is from genome assembly GCF_003478915.1 of Roseburia sp. AF25-13LB. Lineage (NCBI taxonomy): Bacteria > Bacillati > Bacillota > Clostridia > Lachnospirales > Lachnospiraceae > Roseburia > Roseburia sp. AF25-13LB. The sequence goes on along the minus strand of NZ_QUFO01000008.1, from coordinate 79,740 downwards.
GGATGGAAACAGAACCGGTGCATCGTGTGATTTTGTCACTGGCGGCACCTACGGTATTTAGTATGCTGGTAATTTCTGCTTACAGTATCGTGGATACCTTCTTTGTAACAAGACTTGGAAGCAGGGCAACCGGAGCGGTCGGAATTACATTTGCACTGGTGGCATGGATACAGGCAGTGGGCTATACTGTTGGCATGGGAGCGGGAAGCCTTGTTTCAAGGCTCCTTGGAAAGAAAGAAAAAGAGCAGGCAGAGCAGATTGCAAATTCAGCAATTATGTCAGGGCTGCTGCTTGGACTTATAAGTCTGGGGGCAGGTCTGATTTTTTTGACACCTTTGCTGAAGCTTTCCGGTGCAACAACAGAGCTGCTTCCATATGCAAGGGAATATGCTCTCTTTGTATTGCTGTCGGCACCCTTTACCATAGAGACACTGGTACTTGGTACGCTTCTTCGGGCACAAGGCAGGGCGAAAGCATCCATGGCAGGAATGGTAACCGGTGGAATTCTTGATATTATACTGACACCGGTGTTTCTGTTTGTCTTAAATCTTGGAGTAAAAGGAGCCGCATTAGCGGCATTTATCGGACAGGCAGTGGCAGCGATGGTACTGGGAGGCTGTTTCTGGCATGGCAGAATGAAACTGAATGGAAAGAAACAAAGTAAAAATTTTTTTAAAATAAAGGACTATGGTAGCATTATAAAAAATGGTCTGCCGTCGCTTTGCAGGCAGGGATTTGCCAGCGTGGCAGCTGTATTGTTAAACCGGCAGGCGGTAGGATATGGAGATGCGGCAGTAGCAGCAATGTCTGTAGACGGACGGTTATTTATGGTATTTTTCAGCCTTTTTATCGGATATGGTCAGGGTTTTCAGCCGGTGGCAGGGTATCAGTTTGGAGCTGAAAATAAAAAAAAGTTAAAGCAGGCATTTATTTTTACTTTATGGAGCAGCACCATAGCGGCGGCAGGAATCGGTCTGGCAGGATTCCTTTTCGCACCGATGACCATGAACTTCTTTTTAAAAGAGGATATGGCAGCACGAATCGGCATTTTTACTTTTCGAAGCCAGTGCCTGATTCTTCCGCTGATTCCGATAGGAATTTTAAGTAATATGCTGTTTCAGGGAATCGGGCAGCAGGGGAAGGCGGCATTTCTATCAGCGTGCCGTCAGGGAATTGTATTTCTTCCGTTGATTTTCCTTCTACCGGAATGGATCGGACTGGCGGGAGTGGAGATTGCGCAGGCATTGTCAGATGGGCTGACTGCAATCATCAGCATTCCATTTGTGTTTTGTTATTTCCAAAAGAGTGAGAAAAAAAGAACAAAAAAAAAGACCAGTGACGGAAAGCGGCGGCTATGAAGCGCCGTTTGGTCAACTGGTCTACTGAACCATTTCTACCAGATAAGCTAACATGGTAACAGGTTCTTTCTTCTGTGCTTTCATCTCTCTTACATATGCTTCGTATTTTGCTACGAACCTGGAAAGACCCAGCACTGCATCCTGCTCTAAGAACATACAAATCCCTCCTTATGCAATTTATTATCTGAACAAACCTCTTTGTTCATTTAGTATTATATACTTACCTTTGGTAAATGTCAACAAAAAAGATGTGAAAAAATTGTGTAAAATTACCATAAAAGAAAATTAAGTTTTTGTTAATAAAATGTAAGGAACATTTGGTGTATGATGATAAGGAATGAAATAACAGATAACGCATATAGGAGCAGATAAAAATAAATGAGACAGACCGGAAGAGGAAAGAGAAAAACAGGAAGAAAAAAATATACATATGAGAAACCACATACAGCAGCAGAATACCGGCGCAGAAGAAGACAGCAGCAGGTGCGGATTCAGAGAATGCTGCTGCTTTTAGGAATTGTTCTTGTAGTAATTTTCATATTTGTATTAGGTGGGAAATTGCTCCGCTGGATAAGGGGAAAACATTTGGCAGCAGCAGATGTGCCGGCAGCCGTTACCAAAGTGGTAGAAAATCCGCCGGATTATGATGTGCAGCTTCTTACGATAAATGATTATTCCAGACCGGGACTTGCAATTGATCAGGTAAATGGCATTGTGGTGCATTATACTGCAAATCCGGGAACCACAGCACAGCAGAACCGTGATTATTTTGAAGGCTTAAAGGACAGCCATGAAACACATGCCAGCAGTCATTTTGTCATCGGACTGGATGGTGAACTGATTCAATGCATCCCATGCAAAGAAATTTCCTATGCATCCAATGACAGGAACAGTGATACTATTTCCATCGAATGCTGTATCCCGGACGATACCGGAAGATTCAACGATGCCACCTACCAGACATTAGTGCATCTGGTGGCATGGCTTTGTGGCAGATATGATCTGACCATGGATGATGTCATCCGTCATTATGACGTAACCGGAAAAAACTGTCCGAAATATTATGTGGAACATGAGGATGCCTGGAAACAGTTTAAGTTGGATGTGGCAGATTATATAGAAAAGAATGGAGTTGCCCCGGAAAATCTAAAAAATGACAAGGAGTAAGTCTTGCCAAATCTTCTGATTTCAAGTAATATTAAATCATTGATAGTGGAGAGACGAAAAGTCCACTGGTTGTAAGAAGGAAAAACATGTTAGAAGAGATTTGTAAGGCACTGACCGAAGAGACGAATATACGTGAAAATCTGATAGAATTAAAGAAAAGCATAAAAAATCAGGATGCATTGAAGGAATGGAAAGAATACCATGCAACGCATCCGGTTTTGTATGCTTTTTTGAGTTCCGAAGATGCTAAAATCCGGAAAAATGCAGCACTTATTCTGGGTGAGACAAATGAATCAGGGGCGGCAAAAGCACTGTTTGAGGCATACCAGAGGGAGAATACACGCTTTGTGAAAAGTTCTTATCTTACTGCAATGAATGGACTTGATATAGAGATTTATCAGGACGCATTCGGGAAGCGTTACAAGGAATTGTTAGCAGAAGTTCCGGCAGAAAGCGAAAAGAAGCACAGAACGGAAGAACTGCATGCTCTGGATAAATTGTTAGGTGGGCTGAACCAGAATAAGAAGCATCGTTTTACTGGATATGAAGAAGAGGTAGAAGTGCTTCTGACAACCAATCCTGCATATCGTGAGATTACGGCAGAACAGATAAAAAAAGATCGTCCGGTGCTGGTTCCGGCAGGTGTAAAAGTAAAGACGACACATCTTAGGGATGTGATAAAGATTCGTACTTTCCGGGAGATGCTGTTGCTGTTGTCCGGGGGACACCGGATTGCTGCAGAACCGGAAGCGGTAGCAGAGGCATATGTAAAATCAAATCTTATGGAGTTATTAAACAGGCTGCATGAGGGCAATCCACCATTTCGCTTCCGCATGGAAGTAAGGGGCATTGCTCCGGAAGAAAAAGGCAGCTTTATCCGGAAAGCGGCAGCAGCATTAGAAGATTTAACCGGACATCAGCTGTTAAATACGGTAGATGGCTATGAAATAGAATTGCGGCTTACAAAGAATACGGATGGCACATTATATCCATCCTGTAAATTATTTACGATTCCAATGCGGAGATTTTCTTACCGGAAGGAAGCAGTTGCAGCATCCATTCATCCGGCAAATGCAGCATTATTTATGAAGCTGGCAGAACCTTATCTGAAAAAGGGTGCACAGGTATTAGATCCGTGCTGCGGAGTTGGTACCATGTTAATAGAACGTGACCTTCTGGTGCCGGCGGGAGATATGTACGGACTGGATATTTTTGGAGAGGCTGTGATAAAGGCAAGAGAGAATGCCAAAGCGGCAGGAAGGCAGATTAATTATATTAATCGTGATTTTTTTGATTTTACACATAAATACCTTTTTGATGAAATCATTTCCAATATGCCATTGAGAGGGAAGAAAACAAGAGAAGAACAGGATGCCTTTTACAGTCAGTTCTTTGATTGTGCAGGAAAATTCCTGAAAAATGGTGGTCATATGATTTTATATTCCAATGAGGGCGGCTTTGTAAAGAAACAGCTGCGGAGACATATGGAATATCGTCTATTAGACGAGTTCTGTATACGGGAAAAAGAAGGTTTTTATTTATTTATAGTCGGTAAAAAGGGGTAACAAAAATGAAGCAGAAGTTGGACATGCAGGGGAGTAATGAGTTAATGTTTGGAGCGGAATTACTCGACGGAAGAGTGCTTCAGGGATTACAGGACCGTTTCTGTGCCTGTAATAATTTATATTGTGTATGCTTAAGCCAGATGCAGGGGGTTGTGACCAAGGCATATGGTTCCAAGGAAGAACTGAATTATATTCATGAAAAAGTCGGTATGGCACGCCATATTGTGCTGCTGAACAGACTGATTACCTCTGAGATGGAAGATGTAGTGGAAGAACCATTGGAAGAGGATTATTTGAAAATGAACGGTGTTGCAATCCGTGTAGGCGGTAAGATTGCAGCAATCTGGATTGTCATTGGTGTGCTTTCTGATATAGCCGCACCAGAACAGGAGATTCCGGAGAATATCCAGAAGACTACGACAAAGCAGTATTACAATTCACTTGATTTTTTAACCTATATATCCAAACAGTATTTTGCTACAAAGTTGGATGAGCTTCTGGCACAGGAAGCATTTGCCAAAAACAGGGAAAGCCAGGAGCAGATTAAGACAGAATTACAGCGTACAGAGGTCATGACTTCTATCGTGAAAATGCTGGAGAGTGAAAATGGCTTTTCCAAAATTGCAGACGAAATTCTGACAGATGTATGCAATTATCTGAAAATCAGTAATGCAGCATTGCTCCGTATTAACCGGGATGGCGAGACTGCGGATATGATAAGTGAATGCTGTCTGGAGGAAGAGGATGCATTGATTGCAAAATGCCAGGGCATTTCCACATCAGAATTTCCTTTTACCAATGGCAAGCCTTATATGATTTCAGCAGATTCCATACTGCCGCCCGCATTTGCACAGTTTTTTGAAAAATGGAATATTCAGGCGGCAATCAGCCTGCCGGTAGAGATTAACGGGGAAGCTGCCATGTATTTATGCTTCTTTGAACTGCGGAAACGCCGTATCTGGGATGTTTCCGATATTAAATTTTTAAATGAAGTAAAACAGATTGTGCAGAGTATTTTGATTAAGCGGATTACAAAGAATTCGCTGGCAAGTTCTTATGCATCCTTAGAGGCAATCCTTGAAAATGTAGGCTGTGGAATCTGTGTAAGGGATATGCTTTCGGAGAAGATTCTTTATACGAACCAGCAGTTTCACAGGTTATTTGCAGATGGCCGGTTTGAAAAGCAGCAGGATGAGATTTTCCGTTCCGGTAATAAGCGTTATGGAAATGGTAATTTTGTAGAATATTATTCCAAAGAGGATAACCGGTATTTTGACATTTATCATACCCAGATTAACTGGGTGGATGGCAGAAGGGTTATGCTGCTGACGGTTTATGATGTGACGGATAAAAAGCTTTATCAGCAGAAGATTGAACGCCAGGCGAATAATGATTTCCTGACGGGACTTTATAACAGAATGCGTTGTGAGCATGATGTGGAAATCTATATCCAGAGAGCCAGGGAACAGGGTGGCAAGGGAGCACTCTGCTATATTGACCTGGATGACTTTAAGCATATTAATGATGGTCTGGGACATCAGTATGGGGATATTCTGCTGCAGACGATTTCAAGAAGCCTGCAGGGAGTGACCGGACTGGATTCTACCTGCTACCGCATGGGTGGTGATGAGTTTATCATCATTGTTAATCAGGAAGAATATCAGCGTCTGGATGAGATTTTAACAGAGATTAGGAATATTTTCTCCAAGCCGTGGTTCTTAAAAGGTGGAGATTACTACTGTACCATGAGTATGGGGGTGGTATGTTTCCCGGATGACGGAGACAATGTACAGGAATTAATCAAAAAAGCAGATATTGCTTTATACGAAGCAAAAAAAGGCGGTAAAAACCGTATAGAATTCTATGATGAGAATGTAGAAGCAACATCCTTTAAGCGGCTTGATTTAGAGAAGAATATGCGTTATGCCACTACAAATTCCTGCCAGGAATTTGAGGTGTATTATCAGCCGATTGTGGATATTTCCAGACCGGGAGATCCATGTAGTGGAGCAGAGGCACTTATCCGCTGGAATTCCGAGGCAATGGGGATGATTTCCCCGTCTGAATTTATTCCACTGGCAGAATATTTAGGACTTATCAATCCAATCGGAAGCTTTGCATTGAAAGAAGCCTGCCACCGTTGTAAATACTGGAATGACATGGGACATCCGGAGTATCATGTCAATGTAAATCTTTCGGTGGTACAGCTATTGCAGAATGATATGAAAGAAAAAGTCAGGGAAGTGTTGGAAGAGACAAAGATGGATCCGGCAAACCTTACCCTTGAAGTAACAGAGAGCCTTGCAATTAACGATATGAAGCGTATGAAGAGGATTCTTTCGGATATCAAGAGCCTTGGAGTAAAGGTTGCACTGGACGATTTTGGAACAGGTTATTCTTCCTTGAACCATATCCGTGAGCTGCCGATTGACATTATCAAGATAGACCGCTGCTTTATCATTGACATTGGAAAAGATGAGTATGCAGAGGCCTTTGTAAAGATGGTATCAGAACTGGCAGAGACCATCGGAGTACGGATTTGTGTAGAGGGGGTAGAGGAAACGGAACAGGTGGAGAAGCTCCGCAGCATGAAGGTGCAGTATATTCAGGGTTATTATTATGGTAAGCCAATGCGTGCAGAGGACTTTGAAAAGAAGTATCTGTAGAAATAAAAGAATGAGTAAAAAGCTGATGGAAGGAAAGCTTTTTACTCATTTTAAGTTTAGCAGTCTATCTCCAGTTCTACCGGACAATGGTCGGAACCAGGAACTTCCGTATGAATGGCAGCTCCCTTTAACTTCTCTTTTAAGGACTGGGAAACCAGAAAATAATCAATACGCCATCCGGCATTCTTTTCCCTTGCGTGGAAACGGTAGGACCACCAGGAGTAGATGCCTTCCTGTTCCGGGTAGAAATAACGGAAGGTGTCGATAAAACCATTCTCTAAAAGAACAGAGAATTTTTCCCGTTCTTCATCTGTAAATCCGGCATTTTTACGGTTGGTTTTCGGATTCTTCAAATCAATTTCTTTGTGGGCAACATTCAGGTCACCGCAGAAAATAACCGGTTTCTTTTCTTCTAATCCCTTTAAATACTGTAAAAAAGCATCTTCCCATTCCATACGGTAGGAAAGCCTTGCCAGTTCGCTCTGGGAGTTTGGCGTGTAGCAGGTGATGAGATAGTAGTTTTCATATTCTAATGTGATAACACGTCCTTCTTCATCATGCTCCGGGATGCCAATGCCATAGTTTACAGAAAGAGGTTCCTTTTTGGTAAAGATGGCAGTGCCGGAATAGCCTTTTTTCTTCGCATAATTCCAGTACTGGTAATAGCCCGGAAGGGAAAGGTCAATCTGTCCTTCCTGCAGTTTAGTCTCCTGAATACAGAATGCATCTGCATTGATTTCATGGAAGAAATCTAAAAATCCTTTATTGACACAGGCACGTAAGCCATTTACATTCCAAGAAATAAATTTCATAGTGAGTCTCCTTTTTATTGATACATATCGGTGATTGCGAAAAAGCGGTGTTTTATTTGAAAAAGATCTGTATTCGAAGAATTGGTGGCTTATGTGATGTGAAATGCCAGCAATTCTTAGCTGCATATTTTTCTTAATGGTAAACTGTCTTTCCGTTGCTTTGACCGGATGCCGTCACTGTCCGCCAGGTGCGGATGCCACATAATAACTGCAAGGGGCACTAAGAATTTCGAGACATATTTTGTCAGGTCCGGCAACCGGCACAAATTCACATCCATGTTCATATGTGCCTCGCTGGCACGTCCCTGTGCCAGCGTTGCCGGGTGCCGGACGAAATTCCAAGTGCCCCTAACAGCCATTAAAAGGCATCCGTACTCCGGCGGACAGTACCGGCATCTTGTCAAACATTGGAAAGACTGCTTTCTATCACAAAAAGAAAAATATGCAGCTTAGAACTGCGGTATTTCATATTAAAGCCAACATTCTTCGAATACAGTCTTTTGAAATAATAATTTCTTTTCGCAATCACATATTTGTTTCATTATACCCATTAGACTGGATATTCTTCAAGAAAAATATTATACTATTTCTATATATAAAAATGCAACGTATTGTGGAGTTATAAGCGAAGGAGGATATGCGATGTTAGAGAAGGTAGATTTAAACCGGAAGATGGGGAAAAAGGAATATAAGGAGTGGATGGACGATTTGCAGCCGAAACTTTCTTATCTGCAGAGAGCCTGTAAGGAACAGAAGATTCCGGTTATGATTGTATTTGAGGGATTTGGTGCAGCAGGAAAAGGAACATTGATTAATAAAATCATTGAGCCTTTAGACCCGAGGGGATTTTCGGTGTACGCTACTGCAGTGGAGACAAAGGAAGAAAAAATGCATCCGTTCCTGTGGCGTTTCTGGACGAAGATTCCATCACAGGGAAGAATTGCAATTTTTGACAGAAGCTGGTACCGGAGAGTGTTGGTGGACCGCTTTGACGGTGTGACCAAAAAGGAGAAGCTTGATTATGCGTTTGGAGAAATCTGCTCCTTTGAAAAGCAATTAACGGATGATGGCATGGTAATTATCAAATTGTTTGCAGATGTGTCAAAGAAGGAGCAGAAGAAGCGTTTTGATAAGCTTCTGGAAGATAAGAAGACTGCGTGGCGGGTAACAAAGGACGATTTGGCAAGGAATAAGCATTATGAAGAATACCTTGCCATGAATGAAGAAATGCTGGAAAAGACGGATTCTGAATATGCACCGTGGCATATTTTAGAATGTACCGACCGGGAATATGCGGCAGCAAAAATGACGGAAATCGTAGTTTCTGTATTGGAACAGGCAATCGCAGATAAGAAAGCCGAACAGGAGAAGAGGGAGCAGGAGAAAGCAAAGGCGCAGCAGAAAGCGCAGGAAATAAAGCAGGAAAAGAATGCTTTACAGGAAGCAGAGACTACAGCACAAAAGGAACAGGTGCTTAAGAGTTCCGTACTGGCTGGAGTCGACCTTTCAAAGAAGATGGAAAAAGAAGAGTATAAAAAAGAACTTGCACGTCTTCAGGCAAGACTTTCCGAGCTTCATAATGAACTTTATAAATACCGGATTCCGGTGGTGCTGGCATTTGAAGGCTGGGATGCTGGTGGAAAAGGCGGAGCCATTAAACGGCTGACCCAGGCATTGGATCCAAGGGGCTATCAGGTAAATCCGGTGGCAGCACCCAATGATGCGGAGAAAACACATCATTATCTGTGGCGTTTCTGGAAACAGTTTCCAAAGGATGGTCATGTAGCAATATTTGACCGTTCCTGGTATGGCCGCGTTATGGTTGAGAGAATCGAAGGCTTCTGTCAGGAAGAAGAATGGAAGCGTGCTTACCATGAGATGAACGAAATGGAAGAGCAGCTGGCGCATCATGGAACCATTGTTTTAAAATTCTGGATGCACATTGATAAGGATGAGCAGGAGCGTCGTTTTAAGGAGCGTATGGAAAACCCGGCAAAGCAGTGGAAGATTACCGATGAGGACTGGCGCAACCGTGAGAAATGGGGTGCTTATGAAAAGGCAGTGGATGAAATGCTGATTCGTACCTCTACCACTTATGCACCATGGATTTTAGTAGAGGCAGACTGCAAGTATTATGCCAGAATTAAAGTGCTTCGTACGGTGGTAGAAGCAATTGAGAAGCGGCTGAAAGAAGAAAAAGAACGGAAATAATTACCGCTTGGTTCGTATTTCTTACCACTTATTCCAAAGGCATTTACAGAAAAATGTGTTTGTGTATAATGAGTGACATAGGAAGGAACGACAATGAAGATACGGATTGAATTAGACGAAAACTTAATAGAGGATGAAGTGCTGATTCGCTGCAGATCCTTAGATGAAAATGTAAGGAAAATACAGGAAGCCGTGTCACAGGTGCTTACCGGAAAACAGCAGTTAATCTGTTATAAGGAAGATACGGAATACTATCTGTCTTTGGATGAAATCCTGTTTTTTGAGACAGAGACCAAAGAGGTATGGGTGCATACAACAGATAAGATGTATCAGACCAGATATAAACTGTATGAGCTGGAAGAACTGTTGCCGGGACATTTTATGAGGGTTTCCAAATCCACAATTTTAAATACCAACCGGATTTACTCCATTACAAGAAATCTTACGGCATCAAGTGTGGTGGAATTTATGGGAAGCCATAAACAGGTATATGTATCAAGATATTACTACAAACCATTAAAATGTAAACTGGAAGAAAAGAGGATAAGAAAATGAAAAAAGAGAGAATCTTCTGGGGACTGTTTCTGATTTTTGGAGCGGTATTCCTGATTGTAAGCAAACTGGGACTGGTGGAAGGCATTGGCTTCTGGACGGTAATCGGAACAATATTTTTCGGTTGTATTTTATTAAGCAGCCTGATAAAGCTTCGATTTACCGGAATCTTTTTTTCACTGGCATTTCTAGGAATTATTTATGATGAACAGCTTGGCATACAGGCGATTACACCATGGCCGATACTTGGAGCGGCACTGCTTTTATCCATCGGCTTCGGTATCATTTTTAAGAAGAATACCACAAAATGTTGGAAAAAGAAAAAAGATACGGACTATGAGACCATTATAGATGAAGAGGATGGTAACCGGATTTCTTTCGATACCTCCTTTGGCGCATCCATCAAATATGTGAATACGGATGATCTCCAGTCTGCTTCCTTGGACTGCAGCTTTGGCAGTATGAAAGTGTATTTTGATAATGCGATGATGCAGCAGCCACAGGCAACGATTTATCTGGATGCATCCTTTTCCGGAGTAGAGCTTTATATTCCAAAGAGCTGGGCAATGATAAATAAAGTCCATGCAGCATTTGGTGCAGTGGAAGAGAAAAATCAGAATGTACCGGATGGTGTGCACAGTGTGATACTTACTGGAGAATGTAATTTTTCCGGCGTAACAATTATATATGTATAAGAAATAGCATAGAGAAAGCTGTCAGCAAAATTTTGCTGGCAGCTTTCTCTATGCTATTTTATGCCTGTGTGCCCGGAAGCCGGAGGCTTGATTTCATCAGCAGGGCAGCAATTGCAGCGGTGAGAATTTCCGTAATCCAGAAAGCATGGAACACATACTGCGGACCAAAGGCTTTGCAGAGAACAAAGGCAATCGGAATGATAAAAAGGATATAACGGAGCAGTGAAATAATTAAGGACTGTCCGCCCTTTGAAAGCCCTTCCAAAGCACCGGAGGCAGTAATGGATACGGTGGAAATCAGGAAACCACAGCAGATAATCCGAAGGGCATTGCTTCCCGCGGAAATTGTGGTGGCATTGTCTGTAAACATTCCGATAAGGTAAGGTGATGCAGTAAAGCAGATAATCATACCAAGAAGCATAATGACACCGTTCATACAGAGGGTAAGATGATAGATTTTCTTTACGCGCTTTATTTCACCGGCACCGTAATTGAAGCCCACCAGCGGACGCATCCCCTGGATAATTCCATTGGCAGGAAGGTAGAGGAAGGTCTGCAGCTTGTAATAGATTCCGACGACTACCACATAACACTGGTCATATGCGGCAAGGAGTCCGTTTAAAAATGAGATCAGTAAGGACGGCAGAGCCAGATTTAAGATGGCAGGGATGCCGATACCATATAATTTCAAATCAAGATGTTTATCCAGGATAAGATATTTTCTGCTAATCCGTACACTGATTGGGCGCAGAAAATAGGCAAAGAGATAAAAAATAAGAGTCAGCAGCTGTCCGATACCGGTGGCAAGGGCAGCTCCGCGCATTCCCATTTTCGGGAAGATGCCAATTCCGAAAATCAAAAGCGGGTCTAAAATGATATTGGCAATACAGCCTAGCATCAGTCCAATCATGGAGACATTCATTCTGCCGACAGACTGAAAGACTTTTTCAAAGGTTAAATTCATCATAATAATGATACTGAATACAAATACAATATTTGCATATTCTACACCTGACTTAAGAACATTACTGTCGGTGGTAAAGCGGCTTAAAAACGTAGGAATCAGGGCAATGCTTCCAATCGTTAAAATGACACCATGCAAAATAGAAAAGAAGAACCCATGGGTTGCAGCAATATTGGCTTTTTCCCCTTCTTTTGCACCAAGGTGAAAAGAAATTAAAGCATTAATTCCGACACCAAATCCAATTGCCACAGCATTGATAAAATTCTGCACCGGATAGACCAGGGAAAGGGCAGTCATGGCATCTTCACTGATTTTAGCCACAAACAGACTGTCTATAATATTATAAAGAGAATTTACCAGCATGGAGATAACCATAGGAAGTGCCATGGTAGTCAGCAGTGGTAAAATCGGTTTTTCTTTCATAAAATCTTCATTCATAATAATTGCTCCTTTTTTTCTTTTTTCTCACTAATCCAAAGTGTGAGAAAGAACAAAGAATGTGCCTTGGCACATTCTCGCGCCTGCGGCGGTCGCTTGCGACATCTACCTTATACGCCGAAGTGTGCATCCTCGCGGAGCGTTTTTTACTTTACAGGAAAGCAATTTCCTGTAAAGTAAAAAACGCCACACAATTATCGCAAGGATAATTGTGTGGCGAAAAGTAGTCAGACTAGAAAAATCCACACCAGTTTTAGCGTTATGAAAATAGCATAAATCATAGGAAAAGTCAAGATAATATCATAGAGCGGAAGAAGATGGCTTGAATATGAATTGGAACATTCAATGGAAAAATGATTGACAAATACCCTATGGGGGTATAATATAAGCATACCGGTAGGGGGTATATGACTATCGGGAAATGTGTATTGGAATGTGAAGATAGAAGGGAGCCTGACTATGGCAGAAGAAAAAGAGATGTGCCCATCCTGCTGTGGACGGAAGAAGCACAGACAGGAAGCAGAATATCAGGATTTATTAAAACGCTTGAACCGGATTGAAGGACAGGTGCGGGGTGTAAAGAAAATGTTGGAAGAAGACCGCTACTGTGTGGATATTTTAACGCAGGTGTCTGCAATTAATTCTGCACTGAACTCCTTTAATAAAGTGTTGTTAGCGGAGCATATCAAATCCTGTGTGGTGGAAGACATCCGTGCCGGAAAGGAAGAAGCGGTGGATGAGCTTTGTGCGACCCTTCAGAAACTGATGAAATAGAGGAGGACAAAAGTGTGAAACAGGAACGTTATGAAGTCACAGGTATGACGTGTTCTGCATGCTCTTCCCGTGTGGAAAAGTGTGTGTCAAAGATTGACGGAGTGGAAAATGTATCCGTAAATCTGCTGACCAACAGTATGCAGGTGTCCTATGACGAGAATAAGGTCAATGAAGATATCATTGTATCAGAAGTAGAGAAGGCAGGTTATGGTGCTGCACTGGCAAATGCCGGAAATGAGAAACGTACCGGCAAAGGGAAAAAGATAAATAAGGCAGAGCAGGAAATTCATGAGATGAAAATCCGTCTGATCTGGTCTGTTATTTTTCTGATTCCGATGATGTATATTTCCATGCACCATATGTTTTATGAATGGTTTGGAATTCCGGTACCGGGATTTATCAAGGCTGCATTTCACGGAGATGAGAATGCACTGGCATTTTCCTTTTCCCAGTTTTTATTGCTGCTTCCGATTATGTATCTGAACCGGAAATATTTTATTGTAGGATTTAAGAATCTTTTTGTACACAGAAGCCCGAATATGGATTCGCTGATTGCACTTGGGGCATCGGCTTCCGTTATCTATGGTGTATTTGCCATTTTCCGGATTGGTTATGGCCTGGGACATCAGGATATGGCACTGGTAAGCCGGTACAGCATGGATATTTATTTTGAGTCTGCAGGAATGATTCTGACATTGATTACAGTTGGAAAATATTTAGAGAGCCGTTCCAAAGGAAAGACCAGTGAAGCTATTGAGAAGCTGATGGACTTGGCTCCGAAGCAGGCAAAGGTCTTAAGAGATGGCAAAGAAGTTACGGTTCCGGCAGAGGAACTGGTAAAAGGTGATTTGGTGCTGGTTCGTCCCGGTGAAACCGTTCCGGTGGACGGAGTAATTGAAGAGGGACAGTCAAGCCTCGATGAATCTGCCATTACCGGGGAGAGCATTCCGGTATATAAGGAAGTGGGGGATATTGCAATTTCCGCAACCATTAACCAGAATGGCTTCTTGAAAATCCGTGCATCCAAGGTCGGGGAAGATACCACCATCAGCCAGATTATTCATCTGGTGGAAGAAGCTGGATCCAGTAAAGCACCGATTGCCAAGATGGCAGATAAGATTGCAGGAGTATTTGTGCCGGTGGTTATTACAATTGCCCTAATTGCTGCAATCATCTGGCTCATCAGTGGGGCAACCTTTGAATTTGCACTTTCTATTGGAATCGCAGTGCTGGTTATTTCCTGTCCGTGTGCCCTTGGACTTGCAACACCGGTAGCTATTATGGTAGGAACCGGAAAAGGTGCAGAAAACGGAATCCTGATTAAGTCTGGCGAAGCGCTGGAAACGGCGCACAGTATCGATACTGTAGTTATGGATAAGACCGGAACCATAACAGAAGGTAAGCCAAGGGTTACAGATGTGAGTGTTGGAACCACAGAATTAAACGAAAAAGAATTTGTGGCAATTGCAGCAGGCGTTGAGCAGGGAAGCGGGCATCCACTGGCACAGGCAATTCTGCAGTATGCGAAGGAGCAGGAGATTATGCCCCTTGCCATGAAGAATTTTAAGACAATTCTGGGCAGAGGAATTGAGGCAGAAGACGAAAATGCATCTTATTATGCGGGAAACGAAGCCTTTATGAAAGAAAAGGGAGTGTCATTGGATGACCTTGGAGATACTCTGGACAAGCTGGCAGAAGAAGGAAAGACTCCATTAATCTTTGCGAAAAACAACAGCCTTCTGGGTATCATTGCAGCAGCAGATGTGGAAAAGAAAACCAGCCGCTATGCTATTGAAGCATTCCGTAAGATGCACATTGAGGTAGTAATGCTGACCGGAGACCATAAACGTACCGCCGAAGCTATTCGTAAGAAGCTTGGAATTCCAAAAGTAATTGCAGAAGTATTGCCGGAGGATAAGGAACGGCATATTGCCAAACTGCAGCAGCAGGGACATAAGGTTGCCATGATTGGAGACGGAATCAATGATGCACCGGCACTGGCAAGAGCTGATGTAGGAATTGCCATTGGAGCAGGAACAGATGTGGCAATCGAAAGTGCAGATGCGGTACTGATGCGGAATGATCTGATGGATGCCGTAACAGCTATCCGGTTAAGTAAAGCGGTTATCCGCAATATCAAGGAGAACCTGTTCTGGGCATTCTTCTATAACAGTATTGGAATTCCACTGGCAGCAGGCGTTTTATACCCGGCATTTCATATTAAATTAAACCCGATGTTCGGTGCAGCCGCCATGAGTTTAAGCAGCGTCTGTGTTGTTTGCAATGCTCTCCGGTTAAAGCTTTTTAAGCCGCAGCGATTAGAGCAGACGGCAGGAAATGTGGCAGAACAGATAGCGGAAAAAGCAGCAGGAAGTCAGATAGAACAGACGACCGAAAAAGTGACAGATAATAATGAAAATGATAAGGAGGATAATAAAATGAAAGAAACACTTAAAATTGAAGGAATGATGTGTGAACATTGCAAGAAACATGTGGAAGAAGCATTAAATGCCATGGAAGGAGTACAGGCAGCTGTCAGCCTTGAGACAAAGAGTGCTGAAGTAACCATGGACAAAGAGATTCCGGATGCAGCATTTGCAGAAGTGATTGAAAAAGCAGGATATCAGCTTACCGGTGTTGAAAAATAACAAAATAACGTTATAAAAATCAAAAAAAATTAGGAAAAATGCAAGAAAAAAATTCCCTTATGCTATAAAGTTATGTTATAATAAGCGTAATTGAAACAACATGGGCGAAGGTAGAGGGAAGAAGTTAGGAGGATGGTTCCCGCAAAAGGAACCGTCCTCTTTTATTTACGCGAGTAGCGGGAAAAACCACAGCACATGATGGACAGACAGGAGGAACAGTTTTTATGTGGTCATATGACAGTGTATTTTATCAGATTTCAACATTGGGATTTTGCGGGGCTCCAACAGAAAATGATGGTGTTCTGGCTCATCGGATAAAGAAAGTGGAAGACTGGATTCCGCATATGGTAAAGCTTGGAGTGGATGCAATATATTTCTGTCCGGTTTTTGAATCGGACCGTCACGGTTATGATACCAGGGATTATACAAAGTTAGATGTAAGACTTGGAACCAATGAGGACTTTAAAGAAGTATGTGGAAAATTACATGACAACAATATCAAAGTAGTGTTGGACGGAGTGTTTAATCATGTGGGAAGAGGCTTCTTTGCATTTCAGGATTTACTGAAAAACAGAGAGAATTCTCCATATAAGGACTGGTTCACAAATGTGAATTTTGGCTGGAATAATAATTATAACGACGGACTTTCCTATGAAGGCTGGGAAGGACATAATGAGCTGGTAAAACTGAATTTGCGGAATGAAGAAGTAATCCGGCATATCTTTTCAGCAGTAGAGGGATGGATAAAAGAATTTGATATTGACGGACTGCGTCTGGATGTTGCATACAGTCTGGATATGGATTTTGTAAGAAGATTACGTCAGTTCGTAGATTCGAAAAAGGATGATTTTTATCTCCTGGGCGAGATGATTCATGGTGATTATAACCGTCTTCTGGATGAACAGAATATGCTGCACAGTGTAACAAATTATCAGGCATATAAGGGAATGTGGTCCAGCTTTAATGACCGCAACCTCTTTGAAATCAATTATACCCTGGAGCAGCATTTCTGTGGAATGTATCAGGGCAAACATTTATTAAATTTTCTGGATAACCATGATGTGAACCGTCTGGCAAGCACTTTAAAGGAAAAAGAACATCTTCCACTGGTATATGCAATGCTGTTTGCAATTCCTGGCATTCCATGTGTCTATTATGGCGGTGAATGGGCAGCAGAGGGAAAGAAGGAAAATGGCGGGGATGAAGCACTCCGTCCTTCCTTTGAAGCACCGGAATGGAATGAACTTACCGATTATATTTCCAGACTGGCGAAGGTTCATAAATCGGAAAAAGCACTTTGCTATGGTAGCTACCGAAAGGTATTCTTAACAAACCGGCAGATTGTATTTGAGAGAAGCTTTGAAGGTGAGCGGATTCTTGTAGCAATCAATCTGGAAGAGAATCCCTTCCATGCATCCTTTGATGCAGGAGCAGCAGAAGCAGTTGACCTGCTGACCGGAGAAAAAGCGGTATTTCAGGGTGGTCTCGATATGCCGGCATTTTCCGCAGCTTATTTAAAGATAACCGGATAAAAAGATAATACATAAGAATAAGAATAAGAGATAAGAGCTATAAGGAGGAAGTGCAGTAATGGCAGAAAAACGTAAATCTTCAGAAAAAAGTAATATAGGAAAGAAACTGGCACTTGGATTAATTGCAGTAATTTCACTCCCGATTCTTCTGGTTGGACTTGCCGGAATTATCATAATGCATCTGGTACAGAATACAGCATTAAATGCAGGTGTGGGAACGATTATTTTAATTGTGGTTTTAGCGGTATTTGTGGCAGGTTCCCTGTGGCTTGCAGTAGCAATTGCCGGAAAACTGAAAGCTGTAATTGGAAGTATGGATAAGATTGCGGATGGAAGCCTTCAGTTAGAAGAACCAAAACATAATGAAAAAAATGATGAAATCAGCAAATTGTTAGGCTCTGCCAATGATTTGGTAAGAAGCTTTGCACAGATTGTAACCGGAATCCGTAGAGCCAGCAGGGAATTAAGCGAACTGTCTACGACATTCAGCCAGTCCTTTGACACTATGAATGAAGCGTTGGATCAGGTGAGCGGTGAAGTTGCTTCCATTACAGATAATACCGTTTCACAGGCAGAGAAAACACAGCATGTACAGCAGAAAGTAGCAGAAATCGGTAATGCCATTGAAGTGATTGCCAGCAATATTACACTTCTTTCGGACAGTGCATTAAAAATGAAAGACTGCAATGAATCAGCAGAGGTGATTATGCAGCAGCTGGTGGAAATCAGCAGACAGAACAGGCAGTCTATTGATGAAGTGCAGAGCCAGACAGACAGAACCAATCAGTCTGCCTTACAGATTCGTACTGCAACAGAGATTATTGCAGGAATTGCAAGCCAGACAAATCTGCTTGCTTTAAATGCAAGTATTGAAGCTGCACGGGCAGGAGAACAGGGAAAAGGATTTGCCGTAGTTGCAGAAGAAATCCGTACCTTGGCAGACCAGTCCAGAGAGTCTTCAGAGCAGATTAATAAAATTGTTAATGAACTGATTGATAATTCTAATGTCAGTGTAGACATTACCGGAAAAGTATCAGAAGCATTTGAACAGCAGAATGCAAAGATTCGCGAGACAGAGACAATCTTTACTGCCTTGAATCATGAAATTGAAAGTGTCAGCACTTCTATTCAGGGAATCAATTCAGAAGTCGGTGGCTTGAATGAACATAAGAGTGCCATTGAAGAGAAAATGGATTCGCTTGCTGCAGCAGCAGAGATAAATACAACAAGTGCCAGAGATACATCTGAGGCAATGAACGAGTTTGAAGCTTTGGTAGAAGAATGTAAGAATGCAACTGCCAGAATTACTTCTGTAGTAGCAGAACTGGATGAAAATATCCGTAAGTTTAACGTTTCTTCCATGAAAGAAGAAGTAGAGAAAAACATGATGTAATAAACGGTATACAATTGCAAAGAGAAGGGTATTCCACAGGCCGAAGGAGTGCATATGGAATACCCTTTTGTGTATCTTTAAGGAGATTAAAATGAAAACAGAGATTTATACGATACCAATACAGGATGCATTTGCAGAGGAAAGCGAATGTCCGGTCTGCAGAATGTATCAGAAATTAGAAGAAAATGCTATCAATTATACCATTGGACCGGGTGCAAGTTATATGGAGGAAGATATCCGGGAGCAGAGCGATGAACAGGGCTTCTGTCAGAAGCATTTGGAAATGTTATATGAATATCCGAATAAATTAGGACTTGCCATGATGTTAAAGACCCATATGGATAAGACAGCTAAGGAGTTAAAAAAAGCAATGAAAGCACCACTGCCTCAGGCAGCTGTACTTTTCAGGAAAAAGAGCCAGACGGTCCATCCGGTGATTACCTTTGTGGAAGAAAAAGAGAAAAAGTGCTTTGTGTGTGATTACATTAATCACAGCTTTACAAATTATATCAATACCATTTACTATTTATATGAAAAAGAAGAGGACTTCCGCAAACAGTTTGCAGCATCCAAAGGCTTTTGTGTAAATCATTATAAAGTTCTGTTTTCCGGTGCCCCGGAATATATGGGTAAGAAATACCTGAATGAATTTCTGATGACTTTAAATGAGACTTTTATTAACGGATATGAGAGGGTGCGGGATGATTTAGAATGGTTCATCTGTAAGAATGATTACCGTTATAAGGAGCAGCCTTGGAAGAATGCAAGGGATGCACTGCAGAGAGGACTGGTAAAGGCAGGAAGTATCATGGAGGCAGAAGAAAAGAAGGAATAGGTAGAGGTAATAAAAGAAAAGGGGATAGAAGAAGACGTAAGAGCAACAGGTAAATAAAAACAGGAAAGAGAGGTATTTATGACAAGTTATATTTTACTGGTAGCAGCAGTGATTTTATTGTGCCTGTCATTGAATAAAATGTCCAACAAACTGGGAATTCCAATGCTGTTGGCATATATTCTTCTTGGCATGATGTTTGGAACAGATGGAATTTTAAAGATTCCTTTTGATAATTTTACGATTGCCGAACAGATTTGTACGGTGTCCTTAATCTTTATCATGTTTTACGGTGGATTTGGAACCAACTGGAAACAGGCAAAGCCGGTGGCTGGTAAAGCAGTATTATTATCAACAGTGGGTGTTATACTGACCGCAGTAACAACCGGAGCATTCTGTCATTTTATATTGAAAATGGATTTCTGGGAAAGTATGCTGATTGGCTCTGTAATCAGTTCTACGGATGCGGCATCGGTCTTTTCAATCCTTCGTTCCAGACGGTTGAATCTTAAGAACAATACTGCATCCATGCTGGAAGTGGAAAGCGGTAGTAATGACCCATGTTCTTATATGCTGACCGTAATTATATTAACAATAATGAGCGGAGAATTAAGTGGTTCTTCGCTGGTTGTCATGATATTCTCGCAGATTATTTTTGGCATATTAGTGGGGGTAGTTGTGGCACTGGCAGCAGCATTCATTTTAAAAAAAGTGAATTTTGCAACGGATGGATTTGATACGATATTTGTATTCAGTATGGCACTGGTATCCTACGCCGGGGCATCCATGATAAATGGAAATGGTTATCTGGCAGCATACATTGCCGGAATTATCCTTGGCAATACTCCACTTCATCACAAAAAATCACTGGTGCATTTCTTTGACGGAATCACCGGATTGATGCAGATGCTGATTTTCTTCCTGCTTGGTCTGCTGGCATATCCATCCCAGCTGCCGAAGATACTGCCGATTGCACTGGCAATTGCGGTATTTTTAACATTTGTGGCAAGGCCGGTTTCTGTATTTGCTATCTTGATGCCATTCCGCTGCCCGGTAAAGCAGCAGCTTCTGGTGTCCTGGGCGGGGCTTCGTGGAGCGGCATCCATAGTATTTGCAATTATGGCAACAGTAAGCCCAGCATATACGAAAAATGATTTGTTCCACATAGTTATTTTCATTGTCCTGTTCTCTATCAGTATTCAGGGTACACTGCTTGGACTGGTGGCAAAGAAGCTTGACATGATAGACGAAAATGGCAACGTCATGAAGACCTTCAGTGACTACTCCGATGAAATGCCGGTGGAGTTTGTTAAAATCAGCATCAAGGCGGGACATCCATGGGAGAACCGCAAGATAAAAGACCTTACTTCCCTGCCGGATTTATTACTGGTGCTGATTCTAAGAGGCGAGGAGCGTATCATTCCAAATGGCAACACGGTAGTGCTTGCCGGAGACAAGATTGTCTTAAGTGCTTTATCTCCGGAAGAAAATCTTGGCATCTGTCTGACAGAAATCCCAATCGAAAAAGACAGCAAGTGGATTGGAAAGCCATTATCCAGAATAAAACTGGGAGAAGAGAAGCTGGTTCTTGTTCTAAAGCGGAATGAGAAGGTTGTGATACCGAACGGAAATACTGTGATTCGTGAAAATGATGTGCTGGTAATCAGCCAGTTATAAATATGTTTTTTTGAATTTTGAAGAATAGCAGGAGTGTTCGCCGAAGTGCAGATGCATTTTAAGGGCTGTTAAGGGCACTTGGAATTTCGTTAGATATTAGGCAATGCCGGCACAAGGATGTGCCGGCAAGGTGCATAGGAACATGGATGTGACTTTGCACCGGTTGCCGGATATAAAAATGATTTTTCGAAATTCTTAGTGCCCTTTACAGCACTTAGACAGCATCTGTATTCGGTGAAGAGTACTGCTATTTTTAAAAATTTAAAAATATATGCAACAGAATGGAATTCAGCGACACTATATATATGAGACCGGTCAAAGGAAAGGACTTAGGAAGGTATAGGGTGAGCATATGGAGCAGGAACTGCAGCTGGTGTGCAGGGCACAAAGTGGGGATACCGGTGCATTTGCACAATTATATGAAGGCGTTTATCAGGACTTGTATCGCTTTGCGTTATATGTGCTGAAGCATCCGCAGGATGCACAGGATGTGGTCAGCGATACCGTGACAGATGCATTTGCACAAATCGGGGAGCTTCGAAAGACAGAAGCGTTCCGGGCGTGGATATTCCGTATTTTAAGTAATAAGTGCAAACGTAAATTAAAAGAGTATGCGACCCGTCCGGAAGAGCTGACACCGGAGCTTTTAGAGCATCTGGGAAAATCCGGAATGGATGAGCATGCAGCAGTGCGGAGCCTGTTCTTTGAGCTGCCTTCCGAGGAACGAATGATTATCGCCATGCATTTATTCTGTGGGTATAGCAGCAAGGAAATCGGAAAACTGTTAGACCTTAACGAAAATACCGTCCGCTCAAAAGAGAGCCGGGGAATAAAGAAAATGGTGGAGAAATATTGGAAGTGAGAAACGGAAGATATGCAAAAAGTCTGAAAAACAACAGAAAATTCAGATGAGATGGAGGTGACGGTATGAATGAACAGGAGATTTTAACCCAGTTAAGAAAAGCGGCGGAAGAGATAGAGATACCAGAGACTCTGAAACCGGAACAGATAGAAAAACAATTACAGGAACAGAAAGCAAAACAGCAGCAGGAAAATCAGCACTTGGAACCGAAAAAATCGAAGAAAATAATTCCATGGCGCAGACTTGGAAGTATGGTGGCAGTGCTGGCACTGGTAGTATGCAGCGGAATTTATATAACAGTGACCCGTTTCGATAAGAATTCCGGTACAGGGCAGACGGATTCCGTAGCAATGACAGATACGCAGCAGACTGTGGGAGAAGCAGATGAAACAGGGTATGTGGATGTGGCAGCTCTTGGAACAATGTATCATCCTGCATCGGATTATAAGGAGGTATATCAGACCCTTCTTAAGGGGTATCAGCAGAATTGGATAGAAGATCTGGAAACAAGTGCGGAGACAAGCGAAGCTGCATCGGGAGCAATGAATTCCGGCAGTGACGAATATTACTACAGTGATGAAGCTAAGTACGGAAGTGCCGATGCCGATTTGCTGGAGAGCAGCAAGGAAGGCGGAAAAGATTATTCTACGACAAATCTGCAGATGGAAGGTGTAGACGAGAGTGATATTGCTAAAATTGATGGCAGTTACATTTATACGGTAGAGGATAAATACATTGTTATAACGGATATCCGGGATGGAAAATTAGAAGAAGTAACACGATTTCTCCCGAAAGACTGTGGCGCAGCAGACCGGGTGATGGAAATTTATGTGGATGGAGACCAGCTGATTCTGGTTGTGCAGGGCTATGAGACATCCTTGGGCGAAAGCAGCAAAGCTGGCTCTGATAAGGAAAACTCAGATAAAGAAAGCTCAGATGAAGAAATTGCTGTATCAGATGCTTCTGAAGACAGTGCATTCTGCTATAAAATGAATGGAAAAAGCACCACACAGATTCAGGTATACAGTATCGTAGACCGCAGGAATCCGGAATTTGAAGGAAGATTAATCCAGGATGGTTATTATAATACTTCCCGGAAAATCGGAGATGTAGTCTATCTTTTTACACAGTATCATATGACATCCGATGTGGTGGGATATGTAGAAAAGGAATATACCTCAGTGATTCCGAAGGTAAATGGAGAAAAGGTTGCCGCCGGTGAAATTTATCTGCCGGAGTCATCAGGAGAAAGTGGTATACTGGTTTCTTCACTGGATGTAAATAAGCCGGATAAAGTGCTGGACAGTAAGCTTGTAATCTCTGGATATGCCCAGACTTATATCAGCAAAGATGCCCTGTATTTATATGAGGAAGATTATGATGGGGCAATGATTACCAATATTGCAAAATTTGCACTGGATGAGGGCAGAATCAGTGGTGTGGCGGCAACGGCAGTAAGGGGTTATGTCAGAGATACCTTTGCAATCAATGCCAGTGATGGATATCTCAGGGTATTGACCACCGATTATAGTACAGAGGATGAGGTGAATGCACTTTATATTCTGGATGAGAACTTGAAATTAACCGGACAGTTGACGGGCATTGCACCGGGAGAAGAAATCTATGCCGCCCGCTTTATGGGAAACACTGGTTACTTTGTAACCTACCGGAATACCGACCCGCTGTTTACCGTGGATTTATCAGACCCGGCAAAACCGGAAATTATCGGCGAACTCAAGGTGACCGGCTTCTCCGAATATCTGCATTTCTGGGATGATACACACTTACTGGGAATCGGCTACGAATCTGATGAGAAGACCGGAAATATAGAAAACATTAAGATTTCCATGTTTAATATAGAAAATCCGGGAGAAGTAATCGAAGAGGCAAAGCTGGTATTAAAGGATGTAGATTATAGCGAAGCATTATATGATTATAAGAGTGTCATCATTTCAAAGGATAAGAATTTAATCGGTCTGGTTTGTGAGGATTATAGCGGCAGCGGAATAAAACAGACCTATCAGATATATTCCTATGAAAACGGAGCCTTTAAGAAACAGGCAGAAATTCCGGGTATTAACGGAGCCAATTACGAGAATGTCCGTGGAATGTATAGTGGCAATGTATTTTACCTCTGGATTTATGATAACATTACATCCTATGACATGACCGATGGATTTAAAAAGATAAAGGAGCGGGAGTGATTCTTGCAAAACTTTCCCGATAGCTTTATAATGACAGTATATGTGCCGGGTGGTGGTATGAAAATATCATCACCCGGCAACTTATGCAGAATCGGTGACTGCGAAATGGAGAAATGATAAATAGGGATGTCTGTTTTCTTAATACTTGTCAGGATGCAGTCTTCTGTTCGCCTGTAGACGAATACATTTGCGCAGGCTGCTAGGGGCTCTTAGAATTTTGGTAATACCAGGCAACGCTGGTACAGGGATGTACCAGCGAGGTGCAGAGGAACATGGATGTGACTTTGCACCGTTTGCCATATATAAAAGAATTGTCCTAAAATTATTAGAGCCCCTTGCAGCCGGAGTGGTATTCGCTATAGGTGAACAAAAGGCGCATCCCGTCAAAGCAGTGGTAAGATATCCTTATTATCATTTTCCATTTCGCAGCAGCCATAACAACAAGTGCAAGGGAGAATAAACATGCAATATAGAGAAAATCCGGGAAACAAAGACCAGCTGTCCATCTTAGGCTATGGCTGCCTGCGTTATTCTAAGAAAGGAACCGCAATCGACCAGGAAAAGGCAGAGCGGGAGATGGCAGCGGCAGTGGAAGCCGGGGTCAATTATTTTGATACCGCATATACTTACGGTGGAAGTGAAGCCTGTCTGGGAAAATTTTTGGCAAAAGGCTATCGGGATAAAGTGAAGATTGCAACCAAACTGCCGCATTATTACATAAAAGCAGAAGGGGATATGGAACGGTATTTTAAGGAGCAGTTAGAACGCCTTCAGACGGATCATGTGGAATATTATCTGATGCATATGTTAAATGATATTGCAGCATGGGAGCGTCTTACAGAACTTGGTATACAGGACTGGATTGCAGAGAAGAAACAATCAGGACAGATTGGAAATATCGGTTTTTCTTTCCATGGAGGAGCAAATCAGTTTAAGAAGATTATAGATGCTTATGACTGGGATTTCTGCCAGATACAGTATAACTATATGGATGAGCATACCCAGGCAGGAACAGAAGGCTTAAAATATGCAGCAGCAAAGGGAATTCCGGTGATTATCATGGAACCGCTGCGGGGAGGAAGACTGGTCAACGCACTGCCAAAGGATGCCAGAGCCATATTTGCATCCGCAGAACCACATCGTTCCCCGGCAGAATGGGGACTCCGCTGGATATGGAATCATCCGGAAGTAACTGTGGTACTTTCCGGAATGAATGATATTGCACAGGTAGAAGAAAATGTGCGGATAGCATCGGATGCCACAGCAGATGCATTAACAGAGAAAGACTTGGAAATCTTTGAAAAGGTAAAGAAATCCATTAACCAGCATATGAAGGTACCTTGTACCGGCTGCGGCTACTGTATGCCATGCCCGCATGGAGTAGATATTCCAACCTGTTTTGCAGCATATAATACACGCTATACCGACAGCTTTTATTCCGGTATGAAGGCATATATTATGTGTACCACTTTAAAGACAAATCCGACCAATGCTTCAAAATGCCGTCAGTGCGGAAAATGTGAGAAACACTGCCCGCAGTCCATTGCCATCCGGCAGGAATTAAAACAGGTGGCAAAGAAGATGGAGAATCCGGTTTATAAGGTAGCAAGGGCGATTTCGAAGCACATTGGAAAGTATTAGAAAAAATATTATGAAATTTTGTAAAAAATAAAGGAAATTTGAAGGTGGACACAGAATTATAATAGCAGAGGTCGAATGACGTCCTCATAATGGTAAAGATGATGGCAGTGCATTTACATCATGAAATGGTGATGTGACAGGAAGGGAGAAGATAAGGATATGACAATTCGGGAACGGATGGAGCGCATGGAGCATGAGATGTTAAGCCCTTATGCAGCATTAAGCGAGAATTCCAAAGGACGGGATTATCCGGAGGCACCTTGTGATATACGTCCCGTATACCAGAGAGACAGAGACCGTATTCTCCACTGTAAGGCATTCCGCCGTCTGAAGAATAAGACGCAGGTGTTCTTAACACCGAAGGGTGACCATTATCGTACCCGTATGTCGCATACCTTAGAGGTATCACAGAATGCCAGAACCATTGCAAAGGCACTGCGGCTGAATGAAGATCTGGTGGAAGCCATTGCATTAGGGCATGATTTGGGACATACGCCATTTGGTCATGCCGGAGAGCGGGTGTTAAATGAACTTTGCTCCGGTGGTTTTAAACATAATAAACAGAGCGTACGTATCGTAGAAAAATTGGAAAAAGGCGGACAGGGACTGAATCTGACCTGGGAAGTGCGGGATGGCATTTTAAATCATCAGACCAGTACGATGCCGCATACACTGGAAGGCAAAATCGTCCGTTTCTCCGATAAAATCGCCTATATTCATCATGATATCGATGATGCGGTGCGTGGAAAGATAATGGTGGAAGAAGATATTCCAATTGAGATACGGAAGGTATTGGGAAAGAATTCGGCAGACCGGCTGGATACACTGATTCATGATATTATTACCAACAGCATGGATAAGCCGGATATCATTATGTCCGATGAAATTTTCCAGGCAATGCAGGATTTACGGAAGTTCATGTTTGTAAGCGTATATACCAATTCCATTGCCAAAGGCGAAGAGACAAAGGCAGAAGGCTTACTCAGCAAACTGTTTACATATTATATGGAACATCCGATGACAATGCCGGCGCAGTATACCGATATGATTGCAGAAGGCGAAGAGGAAGAACGGGTAGTATGTGATTATATAGCAGGAATGACCGACCAGTATGCAATTGCCAAATTCTCAGAATATTTTGTACCGAAGGCTTGGCAGGTGAATTAAGGAATGGCATATTATTCAGATGAATTAATAGAAGAAGTACGTTCCAGAAATGATATTGTAGATGTGATTTCCGGATATGTACGGTTGACAAAAAAAGGCAGCACGTATTTTGGACTGTGCCCCTTCCATAATGAAAAGACAGGTTCTTTTTCCGTATCACCGAATAAGCAGATGTATTACTGCTTTGGATGCGGAGCAGGCGGAAATGTATTTACTTTTCTGATGCAGTATGAGAACTTTTCATTCCCGGAAGCGATGGAGGCATTGGCAGAGCGTGCCGGAATCGAACTGCCGAAGCAGGAAATGAGTGCCCAGGCAAAGAAAGAAGCAGACAAACGCCAGATTCTGTTAGAGATTAACAAGGCAGCTGGCAAATATTATTATATGCTGCTGAGGAGTGGACACGGAAAACAGGCGTATGAATATTTTAAAAAGAGAGAATTATCGGATGCCACCATGCAGAAGTTTGGGCTTGGCTATTCGGATAAATACAGTGATGATTTGTACCGCTATTTAAGAAAGCTTGGATATGATGATGCAATCTTAAAGGAATCCGGTCTTGTGTCCATTGACGAAGTCCGGGGTGGACATGATAAATTCTGGAATCGTGCCATGTTTCCGATTATGGATGTGCATAATAAAGTAATCGGATTTGGTGGACGAGTCATGGGAGACGGCGAACCGAAGTATCTGAATTCGCCGGAGACCAAAGTCTTTGATAAGAGCCGGAATCTGTATGCATTGAATTTCGCAAGACAGACCAAGAAACCGCAGATGCTCTTATGTGAAGGCTATATGGATGTGATTGCGCTGCATCAGGCAGGCTTTGACAATGCAGTGGCATCCTTAGGAACCGCGTTTACCAGTGGACATGCCAGTCTGCTGAAGCGATATACGAAGGAGGTTTATCTTACCTTCGACAGCGATGGCGCCGGAATTAAGGCGGCACTTCGTGCAATCCCGATTTTAAAAGAAGTAGGGCTGACTGCCAAAGTCATCAACATGAAGCCGTACAAAGACCCGGATGAATTCATCAAGGC
This sequence comes from Roseburia sp. AF25-13LB, assembly GCF_003478915.1. Classification (NCBI taxonomy): domain Bacteria; kingdom Bacillati; phylum Bacillota; class Clostridia; order Lachnospirales; family Lachnospiraceae; genus Roseburia; species Roseburia sp. AF25-13LB. Next base: position 51,542 of record NZ_QUFO01000008.1, on the reverse strand, counting down.
ACTTGGAGCGGAAGAATACCAGAAGCGGATTGATGCGGCAGAAAACAGCTTTATGTTTGAAATCAGGATTTTAGAGCAGAAATATGATATGAAGGACCCGGAAGGAAAGACCGCATTCCAGACAGAAGTGGCAAAGAAACTGCTTGATTTTACCACGGAACTGGAACGGAACAATTATATGGAAGCTGTGGCGGATAAATATCATATGAGCTTTGAAGCACTCCGGAATCTGGTAAACCAGCTGGGCACCCAGGGAGGACTTGTAAAAGAGCGGACACCGCTTAAGAGTGGGCTGAATGAGAAGAAGCATAAGAAAGAGGACGGCATGAAGCAGTCCCAGAAATTGCTTTTGACCTGGCTCATAGAATATGATAATCTGTACGATAAAATCAAAGATATCATTACACCGGAAGATTTTACGGAAGACATTTTCCGTAAGGTGGCAGAGCTTCTTTATGAGCAGAAGAAGTCGGGTACTGTCAATCCGGCACAGATTATTAGTTTATTTGCAGAAGAAGAGGAACAGCGGGAAGTTGCAGAGCTCTTCCATGCGAGAATCCATGAAGTAGATTCTGCTGCAGAGCGGGATAAGGCGTTAAAAGAGACGATTCTGCGGGTGAAGGATAACAGCATCTCCTGCCGTTCGGCACACTTAGAACCTACGGATATACAGGGCTTGCAACAGATTGTGGCAGATAAGAGAACCTTGCAGAATATGGAGAAAATGCATATTTCTATAGATTGAGGACAAAATACTATTTAGTCCCGTTTATATGACGAATCATGAGAGGATGAACAAGAAAATGGATGAAAAGATGGAAAAGACTACGAAAAAGACAACAAAAGCTGCAAAAAGTGCTCCGGCAGCAAAAGACGAAAAGATGAGCATTGAGGAGAAAAAAGCAAAATTGCAGGAAAAACTCCAGGAACTCCTTGCACTGGCAAAGAAGAAAAAGAACAGCCTTGAGTATCAGGAAATCAGCGAGTTCTTCAAGGACATGGAACTGGATGCAGATGAGTTTGAGAAAATCTTAGACTTCCTTGAGACCAATAACATTGATGTGCTTCGAATCATGGATGATGACGATATCGATGACGATATCATCTTAGATGACGAAGACGAGGTAGAGGTAGAAAAGATTGATTTATCGGTACCGGACGGCGTATCCATTGAGGATCCGGTCCGTATGTATTTAAAGGAAATCGGTAAAGTACCTCTTTTAAGTGCAGAAGAAGAAATCGAGCTGGCAAAGAGAATGGAATTAGGAGACCAGGAAGCAAAGAAACGTCTGGCAGAAGCCAACCTTCGTCTGGTGGTAAGTATTGCAAAACGTTATGTAGGACGTGGTATGTTATTCTTAGACCTGATTCAGGAAGGTAACTTAGGTCTGATTAAAGCCGTTGAAAAATTCGATTACCGGAAAGGCTATAAGTTCTCTACCTATGCAACATGGTGGATTCGTCAGGCAATCACAAGAGCCATTGCAGACCAGGCAAGAACCATCCGTATCCCGGTTCATATGGTTGAGACCATCAACAAACTGATCCGCGTTTCCAGACAGTTACTGCAGGAGTTGGGACGTGAACCGACCCCGGAAGAGATTGCAGCAGAAATGAATATGCCGGTAGACCGTGTACGCGAAATCTTAAAGATTTCCCAGGAGCCGGTTTCTTTAGAGACTCCAATCGGTGAAGAGGAAGATTCCCATTTAGGAGACTTCATTCAGGATGATAATGTACCGGTACCTGCTGATGCAGCAGCATTTACCCTGTTAAAAGAGCAGTTGGAGGAAGTGCTTGGAACACTGACCGAGCGGGAGCAGAAGGTATTAACCCTTCGTTTTGGTCTGGAAGATGGACGTGCCCGTACACTGGAAGAAGTTGGAAAAGAATTCAATGTAACCAGGGAGCGTATCCGTCAGATTGAAGCAAAGGCACTCCGTAAACTGCGTCATCCAAGCAGAAGCCGCAAATTAAAGGACTATCTGGAGTAATATATGAATAAACTTTCAAAAAGAATGCAGGCAGTTGCAGCATTGGTTCAGAATACCACCTGCCTTGCAGATGTAGGATGTGACCATGGTTATGTTCCGATTTATCTGATTCAGTCAGAATGTATTGGGCATGCCATTGCAATGGATGTGAACCGGGGTCCGCTTCTTCGGGCAGAGGAGCATATCCGGGAAGTTCATTTAGAAGATTACATAGAAACCAGATTGTCCGATGGACTTACGGCACTGGCTCCATCCGAAGCCGATGGCGTGGTAATCGCCGGAATGGGTGGAGCGTTGACAAAACGGATTCTTGCAGAGCATCCGGAAGTCTGGAAGAAGATGAATAATCTTGTGTTACAGCCACAGTCTGAAATAGAAGAGGTACGCCGTTATATTTATGCGGAAGGCTTTCACATTGAAGAAGAAGATATGGTGGAAGAAGAAGGCAAATATTACGTGATGTTAAGATGCGTACCGGGAAAAGCAGCACCGTTGACGGATGTTGCTTTTCGTTATGGTGGATATTTATTGCAGACAAAAAATGAAATATTAAAACAATATTTAACAAAACAGAGACAGCAGTTCTCGGAAATCTTAAAGAAACTTGAAATCCAGAAGCTTATGCCGGAGCAAACTGTATTGCAGAAACCAGAATTGCTGCAACAATCTGCAACGCAACAGGATGAATTGCAGCAGAAAGAAGATGGCAGTACAAGACGCTTTGAACGGCAGAAAGAACTGGAAGAGAAACTTGCAATGATAGAAGAAGCAGAGCGTATCATGGGAGAAAATATATGAAGTGTGAACAGATACGGGAAATATTAGAGACACTTGCTCCTGTAGCAATGGCCTGTGAATGGGATAATCCAGGATTTCAGGTCTGCAGATGGGGGAAAGAGATAAACAGTATCTATCTGGCGGTAGATGCAACCGATGAAGTAATTGCGGAAGCAAAAGAACTTAAGGCTGATATGATACTGACGCATCATCCGTTAATCTTTGGTGGAATAAAAAATATTCTTACCAGTGATTTTATCGGCAGAAGAATTTACGGACTGGCACAGCAGGATATGGTTTACTGTGCGATGCATACGAATTTTGATATCTGCGTCATGGCGGACCTTGCAGCAGATTACATGGAACTAATGGAGACAGAACCATTGGAAGTAACCGGGGAGTGGCAGGGAAAATCCTGTGGTATCGGTAAAGTAGGAATGCTGCCGCAGCAGATAAGCCTTGAGGATTGCGGCAGGATTGTAAGAAGCCGGTTTCAGACAGAAGCGGTAAAAGTATTTGGTGATACCAGCCGCATGGTACAGCGTGCAGCAATTTGCCCCGGCTCCGGAAAGAGTGAAGTGGATGAAGCGATTGCAAAGGGTGCCCAGGTGTTGATAACGGGAGATATTGACCACCATACGGGAATCGACGCAGCAGCCCGAGGCTTAAGTATCTTAGATGCAGGACATTATGGATTGGAGCATATTTTTGTAACCTATATGGCAGAATATTTCAAGGAAAAATTACCGGAACTGAACATATACAGCCAGAAGTTACAATCTCCGTTTTCCTATATTGTATAAATAGTAATCAAAGAAATGGGGGACTACTATGGGAGAAATTAGATGTAGAATTAATATTCACGGAAATGTAAGGGAGTATGTGCCGGAAACCACATACAAGCAGCTTGCCAAGGAATATCAGAAACAGTTTTCGGATGATATTGTCCTGGTGCTGGTGAACAACCGCCTGCGGGAGCTGCGTGAGAAGGTAGAATCGGGAAATCTTACCTTTATTACAACAGCAGACAAGGATGGAAGGAAAGCATACCGGAGAAGTACGGCGTTACTGATGCAGAAGGCAGTGCATAATCTTTATGGGGAAGAAAAGATTACGGTCCGTATCATGCATTCCATTGCCCAGGGATATTATTGTGAACTGAAGCGGAATGAGGAAAAGAACGGAGCATCAGAGCAGGCAGAATGGGTAGCTGTCGATGAACAGATGTTAAGGAATTTAAAGCAGGAGATGCAGCGTCTGGTAGAAGCCGATTTTCTGATTGAAAAGCACAGTCTGCCGACGGCAGATGCAGTAGAACTCTTCCGGAGACTGGGAATGACCGATAAAGAAAGACTGTTCCGCTACCGGAGAAGCTCAAGAGTCAATATTTATGAGCTGGATCATTACAAAGATTATTTCTATGGATATATGGTACCGTCTACCGGTTATCTGAAATATTTTGACCTGACATTATATAAAGAAGGTTTTATGCTACTCTTTCCGGGAAAAGATACCAGGACGGTGGATGTTTTTGCCCCATCGGATAAACTGTACCTGACACTGGAAGAAGCGTCAGAGTGGGGACATACCATGGGAGTAGGAACCATAGGAGCTTTGAATGATGCAGTTTCTGCCGGCAGAATACAGGAAATAATTCTGATACAGGAAGCTCTGATGGAACAGAAAATAGGACAGCTGGCAGAGCAGATTAAAGAGGGACATCATAAGAAATTCATTATGATAGCAGGTCCGTCCTCTTCCGGGAAGACAACGTTTTCCCACAGGCTGTCCATACAGCTTGCCGCCCATGGCATGAAACCGCATCCGGTTCCGCTGGATGATTTTTATGTAGACCGGGATAAGACACCGAAAGATGCAGATGGAAAACTGGATTTCGAATGCCTGGAGGCATTGGATATTGACCGTTTTAATAATGATATGACAAGTCTTTTAAATGGAGATGCAACGGAACTGCCGGTATTTAATTTTAAAACCGGAAAACGGGAAGCAAAAGGCAGAATGATGCAGCTTGGAGAGGAAGATGTACTTGTTATTGAAGGCATCCATGGACTGAATGACAGGCTTTCCTACTCTCTGCCGCAGGAAAGCAAATTCCGTATTTATATCAGTGCGCTGACCCAGCTGGATATTGATGAACATAACTGCCTGCCGACGACAGATGGCAGACTGATCCGGAGAATTGTAAGGGATGCAAGAACCAGGGCTACATCAGCGAGGGAGACCATTGCCATGTGGGATTCGGTAAGGCGGGGAGAAGAAAAAAATATCTTCCCATTTCAGGAAGGTGCTGATGTAATGTTTAATTCAGCTTTAATTTATGAACTTGCTGTGCTAAAACAGTATGCAGAGCCATTGCTGTTTGCAATTGAACGGGACTGCCCGGAGTATCTTGAAGCGAAGCGGCTGCTGAAGTTCTTAGATTATTTCCTTCCGGTACCGGCAGATAATATCAATAACAATTCGATTATCCGTGAGTTTATCGGTGGAAGCTGTTTTAATGTCTGATATAGAAGCTATATGAGGGATAGACCGTGTTTCTTGTACAAAAGAGACATTTGTCTATCCCTGAATTTTACTTAAAAACACAAAAAAATAGACAAAAATTACGAAAAAAAGCGAATAAAAATAGAAATTTTGTTGAAAAGCATATAAAGAATGGCTATAATAAAATAATGATGATTTTTGTCACATCATGATATGTGAAGAATGATTTGGAGAGTGGCAGAGAATGGAAAGCAGACAGAAGAAACGTCTGGGGGATATGCTGATTGAGGAACAGATTATTACAGATGAGCAGCTCTCAGATGCATTAGAGAAGAAAAAGGGGACTACAAAGCGGCTGGGTGAGGTTCTGGTAGAGCTGGGTTATACCAATGAGACGGATATTGCCAAGGCACTGTCAAGCCAGCTTGGACTGGAAATAGTCTCGCTTAGTGGAATACAGATAGAAGAAAATGTGCTAAAGCTGGTGGACGTGGCAGTTCTGAGAAAATATGTCATGGTACCAATTGGCTTTTCACCGAATAATATGAATGAAGTCCGTGTGGCAATGGCCGACCCGATGGATATGCGTGGAATTGATGATTTTTCTATTATTACTAATCTGCAGGTCGCACCGGTAATTGCCACAACCCATGATATTATGCTTACCCTTGACCGTTTCTATGGAAGCAGTGAAGCAAGGAAGGTGGCTGAGGCATATGCACTGGAGCGCCGGCAGGAAGAGCAGAGGGAACAGGAGAAGGAGAATGATGAAGATATTGCAAATTCCCCGATTGTCCTTCTGGTAAATGCCATGATTGAGCAGGCAGCAAGACAGCGTGCCAGTGATATACATATAGAAGCATTGGAAAGCCGTGTAAGAATCCGCTACAGGATTGATGGTGTGTTATATGAGAAGGCGAGCTACGACATCCGGCTTCTGAATGCAATTACAGCACGTATCAAGATTATTGGCGGCATGGATATATCAGAAAAAAGAAAACCACAGGATGGACGAATTACCCTTGTGGTAGATCGTGTGGAATATGATATCCGTGTATCAATCCTGCCAACGGTTTATGGAGAGAAGTGTGTACTTCGTCTTGCACAGAAGAAAGCACTGACCAAGGATAAGAGGGAACTTGGATTTACCCCGGGGGAGCTGGAAAGCTTTGATCGTATGTTAAAGCATCCGAATGGAATCCTTTTGGTAACAGGACCAACCGGAAGTGGTAAATCAACGACGCTTTACACAGCACTTTCTGAACTGAATACAGAGGATATTAATATTATCACAGTAGAAGACCCGGTAGAGGCGAATCTGGACGGCGTCAATCAGGTACAGGTAAATGCCAAAGCGGATATGACCTTTGCATCTGCACTGCGTTCAATCCTGCGACAGGATCCGGATATTATCATGATTGGAGAGATCCGAGACGAAGAAACTGCAGAGATTGCGGTACAGGCTTCTATTACTGGACATCTGGTAGTAAGTACCCTGCATACCAACAGTGCGGCAGGAACCATTACCCGAATGTTAAATATGGGCGTAGAGGGATACCTCCTTGCGGATTCCATAATTGGTGTAATTGCCCAGCGTCTGGTGCGGAGACTCTGTCCGAACTGTAAACAGCCGCATAAGCCGACAGAATACGAACGCAAGCTTCTGAATCTGGATGATTTGGATGAGACGATGATTTTTGAAGCAAAGGGCTGCCCGATGTGTGCCAATACAGGATATAAGGGCAGAATCGGTGTCTATGAGATGATGGAAATCAGCACGGAAATGAAAGACGCTATAGCAAAAGATGCTTCCACTGCCGAAATCAAACATCTGGCAGTAGAAAATGGAATGGAAACTCTTGCAGCGGGAGCCAGACGTAAAGTTTTAGAAGGAATTACTTCTGTGTCAGAGCTGGTGGGAGTATCTGCTGAGGATTAAGGAGAACTGGGGATTTTACAATGAACAGAATAGAAATGTTTTTGCGGGAAGGAAATGAAAAAGGGGCATCCGATATCCATCTTGCACCGGGAAGCCCGGTGATGTTCCGGATTGATGGAGAACTGGTTCCTGCATCAGATGAGAAGATAAAACCATTTGAAATAGAAGAAATGATAGAACCGCTGTTGACGGAAGAGCAGAAGGCAGAGCTGAAGGAAAATGGAGAACTGGATTTTGCGTATTCTATCGCAGGCTTTCACAGGGTGCGTTTTAATGTGTTCCGTCAGAGAGGTACTTATGCGGTAGCACTCCGTATACTCTCGTTTGAGATACCGGAAGCAAAGCGGCTTGGTATTCCACCATCTGTGGTTGACCTGACCAACCGCAAGCGTGGGCTGGTATTGGTAACAGGACCGACCGGAAGTGGTAAATCTACCACACTGGCGTCTTTGATACATATTATTTCTGAAACATATGCTAAGACAATTATTACACTGGAAGACCCGATTGAGTATTTGCATCCTCACAGCAAGTCAATTGTATTGCAGAGGGAAATCGGTTACGACAGTAAGAGTTATGCGTCAGCACTTCGCGCCGCATTGCGTGAAGACCCGGATGTAATTCTGGTGGGGGAGATGCGTGACCTAGAAACAATCAGTATTGCGATTACGGCGGCAGAGACCGGACATCTGGTATTTTCAACCCTGCATACCAACAGTGCAGCAGCAACCATTGACCGTGTCATTGACGTGTTTCCACCGCATCAGCAGCAGCAGACCAGGATACAGCTGTCAGGTGTTATTGAAGGAATTATCGCCCAGCAGCTTCTGCCGAAGGAAGGCGGCGGACGTGTGGCAGCTTACGAGGTCATGCTTGCCACTCCGGCAATCCGTAACCTGATACGTGAAGGAAAGAGCTTCCAGATACAGTCTATGATACAGACCAGCAAGAAGCTTGGCATGCAGGCAATGGATGATGCTATTTATGACCTTTATATGCAGAATAAGATATCAGCAGAAGATGCCGTAAGTTTTGCACAGGAGCCGGCAGTTATGCAGCAGAAGGTAACGCTATTCTAAACTGCGGAGCATCTGCAGGGAACTGTTAACAGCAGCTTCCGTGGATACCGTAGAATGAGAAAAATGGTTAACAAATTTGAAATTTAACCGATAAATATACTGTAAGGGGGATGAGAAGGTGCCCAGTTATTCATATATAGCAGTGGATGCCATGGGAAAAGAGAAGAAGGCAACCATTGATGCAGAAAATCAGAACAAGGCAGCAGCCCAGCTTAAGAAAAACGGACTTACTTTAATATCCATAAAGGAAGTCGGAATGTTGGAAAAGGATATTAAATTAAGCTTTGGGCGGAAAGTAAAACCAAGGGATTTAAGCGTGTTCTGCCGGCAGTTTGTCAGTATGATAGAAGCCGGGGTTACGGTAATTGATGCCCTTGGAATGTTAGAGGAACAGACGGAAAATAAGAGGCTTTCCGCTGCACTTCATGAAGTACGTACCGAAGTGGAAAAAGGACAGACACTATCCGAAGCTATGGGACATCAGGGAGAGATTTTCCCGGAAATGTTAGTGAATATGGTGGCGGCAGGAGAGACCTCCGGTAATATCGAGCTTTCCTTCAGCCGTATGGCAGTGCAGTTTGATAAGACGGCAAAACTGTCCGGCTTAATGAAAAAATCACTGGCTTATCCGGTAGTACTGCTGATTGTAGCAGTATTAATCGTCATTCTGATGGTAGTAAAGGTAATACCGGGATATGCAGCAACCTTTGAGCAGGCAGGCATGCAGCTGCCGGGCATCACCCGGGCAATGATGAGCATGAGCCATGTAATTACAAAATTCTGGTATCTTTTCGTGGGAGGAATCCTGCTGATTGCGCTTGGTATCCGGGAATGGCGCAAGACAGAGAGCGGAAAGCTGTTCTTTGGCAAAATAGCCATGAAGCTTCCAATGTTTGGTAAGTTAAACATAAAGACATATTCTTCACAGTTTGCCCGTACATTAAGTACTTTAATGTATGCAGGAATTCCATTGATTCATGGAATTGATGCAGTCACCAAGCTGATGAAGAACCGTCACTTCCAGCTGCAATTGCAGTCAGCAAGAGAGGAAGTGGCAAAGGGTGTTCCGTTATCAGAACCGCTGCGGAAGGGCGGACTGTTTCCGCCTATGGTAATCCACATGCTTTCTATCGGCGAGGAAACCGGTGATATTGAGGGCATGTTAGACAAGCTGGCCGATTATTATGATGAAGAGGTTGAGATGACTACCCAGACGGTTATGGCGGCAATGGAACCAATGATTATCGTAGTAATGGCAATTATCGTAGTCATTCTGATTGCAGCAATATATGCGCCGATGCTTTCTATGTACAACCAGCTCGGCAACATGTAAAACGAATTAAGATTCCGTAATAGGGGCGGAATTTTAAGATAAAATATTTATATTTATACAAGAAGGAGAATAGCATTATGAACAAGATTAGAAACAGAAAGAACAACAAAGGCTTTTCATTAGTTGAGTTAATCATCGTTATTGCCATCATGGCAATCTTAGCAGGAATCTTAATTCCTCAGTTTGTTAAGTACATCAGCAGCTCCAAAGTATCCGGAGATATCCAGCAGGCAGAGAACATCTACAATGCAGTAGCAGCTCAGTACGCAGATTCTCAGGGGAATGCACCAACAGGTATGACTTATGATGGAAACAAGCATATAGTAGACAAAGATGTTGCAGAGGCATTAGATATGGGAAAAGCAGCACCTACATGTAAAGTAGATTCCACCTATAAATTTATGTATAGCTGTGATGACAAGGGTACGGTTGCTGTATATCTTGCACCAGAAAGCTCGGATGGTTCAGAATATAGTGCTACTACCGATACCAAGATATCTCCATCCATCGAAGGTAAAGATGCAGATAAGTGGAAAAAATAATCCACTGAGTTAAGAAAGGACACTACATACCATGACACCAATGCCTGCACTCATTACAGTATTTATTTTCATATATGGAATCGTCATCGGAAGCTTCTTAAATGTCTGTATCTACCGGATACCGCAGAAAGAAGATATCGTCCGGGAGAGTTCCCACTGTATGAGCTGCGGGCACCGGTTGAAATGGTATGATTTAGTGCCGCTGTTCAGTTATCTTTTCTTAAAGGGAAAATGCCGTTACTGTGGTTCGAAGCTGTCAAAGCAGTACCCTATCGTCGAAGCACTCAATGGAATCCTTTATGTAGTTGTATTTTATGCAACAGATTTTAGCTGGGACAGTATTTTATACTGCCTTATGACTTCTGCGTTAATCGTACTTAGTGTGATAGATTACCGCACCTATGAGATTCCTTTTGGAATCAATGTGTTCCTGTTTGTACTGGGGGTTATCCGGTGCGTATTTGGGAAAGGGGACAGAGGAACCTTGATGATTGGTTTCTTTGCAGTGAGCTTGTTCTTGCTGTTATTATCACTTCTTACCAGAGGAGCAGCAATCGGTGGTGGAGACATCAAGTTGATGGCGGCTGCCGGGCTGCTTCTCGGATGGAAGTTGATTATTCTTGCATTTGTGATGGGATGTATTGCGGGCTCTGTGGTGCATCTGTTCCGGATGAAGGCATGTGGTGCCGGCAGAATGCTGGCGCTGGGTCCATACTTATCGGTCGGGATATTTATTGCCGCCCTGTGGGGGAATGGGATGATAGACTGGTATCTGGGACTTTTTATGTAGAAAAGAGTGATTATAAGTGGAAAGTGTATGAAGCATAGGTATGCTTTCCAGTTATAATCACGAAAGGTGAGTGAAGGATGAAGATATTAAGTATAGAAATAGGTGTTGATGTAACCCATGTATTGGAGATGGATTACCGGGTGAAGAATCCGAAAGTATATCGAAGCTTTAGCTTTCAGACTCCGGTAGGTGTAATTGGAGAAGCCGGTGTGCGTAAGAGTGAGGAATTCCGCACAGCCTTACATAAGCTTCTGGATGCAAATAAGATTAAGACACGGAAAACTTTATTCGTAGTTAATTCCGGTAAGATAGCAAGCCGTGAAGTGCTGATTCCGATGATAAAAGAAAACCGTATCAAGGATTTCCTGAATACAAATTCAGCAGATTTCTTCCCGGTAGATTTATCCCGGTACCAGCTGGTATACCGGAATGAAGGTGTGGTACAGCAGGACACGGTAAAGAAGAGAAAATTATATGTATTTGCTGTGCCGGGAGATCTGGTACAGTCTTATGAAGAGCTGGCAGATTTCTGCTCCCTGGAACTTACAGCACTTGATTATGTGGGAAACAGTATTTTCCAGATGATACATAAAGCGGTAGGAAATAATATCTGCTGTTCTGTAAAATTAGACAATAATGCAACCATGATTACGATTATCAATCAGGGAATGGTTGTATTACAAAGAACAGTATTTTATGGCTTTGAAGAAGTAGAGAAGGTTGTAGTGGATTCCGGTCTTTTCCCGAAGGAACAGTATCCGGCAGCGATGGATATATTACAGCAGACAGACTGTCTGGATACAAACCAGGCGGCACCGGAAGATGCCATGAATGCCATGCGGGCAGAAGCGGTAGAAGCACTGCGTCCGATGATTGGCAATATCCGGCGTGTATTAGATTATTATCAGTCCAGAAATAATGGGGCAGAAGTAAAAGAGTGTTTCCTGATTGGTAACGGAGCTTATATCAAGGGACTGGACAGGCTGATGTCCATGGAATTGAATCTTCCGGTACATTTACAGGAAAAAGATGTTTTAAACGGTTTCCGTACATCCGGAGGCAGATTTGATGCCATGTATGAAGCCTGCTATGGAGCAGCAATACAGCCATTAGACTTTGTGTTTGGTTCGGCACAGACTGCAAAGATTATAGAAGAGAAGAAAAAACGCGAATTGCTTGCGGCAAAGCTGATTGGTCTGCTTTGCGTGGCATGTGCTGTGATATTGCTGGCATTATCCGGAGTACAGAGGATTGCATTATCCCACGAACTGAATACTCTGAATAAGCAGAAGGATGAACTGGAATATATACAGGATATTTATAATGCATATGTGGATACCAAGAGCCAGTATGATGATGTGACAAAAATGAATGGCAAGACAGAGACAGTCAGTGATGCACTGGCAGATGCCATTGAAGAAATGGAAGAAAAATTCCCATCCGGTGTAAAGGTAACAAGCCTTACCAGTAATGGAGAGGGAATTTCCATGGACATTGAAGTATCTACAAAGGAAGAAGCAGCAAAGATTTTGCAGAATCTTGCAACCTTCGATGCTTTCCGCAGTGTAACGACCAACGGAATTACAGAATCCACAGATGAGAACGGTAAAATTACGGTAACATTTTCAGTGATGTGTACCTATGTAAATGGTACAGCAGATGATTCCATTGATACCGAGACCACACCGGAAGAAGATGTCGAGACCTATATGAATGGTGACCAGTATATTTATCCGGATATGGAAGGCAGTACCGAAAGTGGGGAGGCAGACAATGAATAAGGAAAATAAGAAAGTAAACGACAGGGAATTAAAACTGATATTTGTATTAGGCGGCATAGTATTATTTTTCTTAATCTACCAGTTTGGATATCTGAATGTCCAGAAGGCAAATAAAAATTTAAAGAGCCAGGTAGATGAGGTGCGTGGAGAAGTAAAGGTTATGCAGACCATGAAGCAGAACGAGGAGACTTATAAGGCATATACAGATTCCATGACACAGGAAATGCAGGAGGTAATGGATGCAATTCCATCAGAGATCCGTTCGGAGGATAAGATTATGTTTGCCAGAAGCCTTGAAAAAGAGTATGGCTTTCATGTTACCGGTGTAGGTCTTCAGTCAGACGAAATGGTTTATGAAATGAATGAAGATGGAAGCAATCCGGCAGATGATGGTAAATTGTTATATCGTACCGTGGTAAATCTTGACTGTGACTGTGATTATACACAGCTTAAGAACTGCCTGCGTGGATTAAAGAAGAATAATTTCAAGATGTCTGTGGATACAGCAAGCTTCGGTCCGGATGAAGAAACCGGAAAACTGAAAGGAAACATGACGGTAAATATGTATTATCTTTACGGAAGTGAGAAACCATATGAACCATTAACTATTGATGGGGTATCCTTAGGAACAGATAATATTTTTGGAACGGGAACGATTACTCCGTCAGCTCCATCGGATGCCGCAGGTACGGAAGATACCACAGGAACAACAGGTACTACAGGAACAGCAGGTACCACAGGAACGGATACCAGGCGGTAAGAAAAGCCGGACAGTATAGAAGAAAATGTGAAAAGCAGAAAGGAGCAGAGACAGTATGAGCGGTTATAATAGCAGAAAGTTAAAACATAAATTAAAACGTAATTTAAATAACCGGGGATTTTCATTAGTGGAAATTCTGATTGCCGTAGCGATTCTCGTACTGTGTGCAGTTCCTTTGCTGAAAGCATTTGTAACATCTGCCCAGACCAATGCCAGGGCAAGACAGAATTTAAATGCGACTACGCTGGCTGAAAATATTATGGAAGAAATAAAAGCAGCAGGTGTTGAAGGCTATGGTGTGAAATCGGGAGACACGGTTACGATAGATGGTGTGGATCTTCCGGTTTATGAGGCTGAGTATAGCAATTACAGCTTTGATGGCAGGGCATATGATGTTAAGGCAGTAATGACACCATCGCAGGAGACCTATCTGGATGGTACGGATGAAAAAGCATATAATGCACAGGGTATCCCGGAGATTTCTGTTATGGATGACAGCCGGGATGCTGTTTATGTAGAGGACAAGAATGCAAGATTTGACATAATAGATGAAAATGCGGATTCGCTGGGCATGAAGGCGGAAGAACTGCTGAATGCATGCAGAACGGAATATCGCTTTGCAGTAAAGGAAAATCACGGCAGATATACCGTTACCCAGACGGTAACATACAGTGATGCTTCCGGAAATACAATCGGAACACCCCAGACCCTGACCATATTTGATTCGGTGCTGACCGGAGCAGATCTCAGAAGTCTTTATGTGTGCTATATTCCGGCACTTCGAACAGCCGGTGATATGTACAGAACGCAGGAGAAGGTGGTAATCGAAAACAGACAGGATATTCCGGTTGATGTATATCTTATCCGTCAGGGCTCGCAGGATACACCACTTGCAGTCAGTATTATAGAAAGTGCTCCATCAACAGTGGCAGCAACACAGATTCATACAAATCTTTCTGTAGATGATAAGACAGACATCGGTAGTATAGAACGAAATGGAAGCAGTATTACAGCAGCTACAGCTAAAAGCGCCTTTGGTTTTCAGAAGATGGGCGAGGCTGCAAAGGCAGATGCAGCCAGACTTTATACAGTAGAAGTAACCGTTAAACCGGTAGATTCGGAAAAATCAATTACCTTAACAGGAACGGCAATGAAGTAAGGCGGGAAAACAATGAACAGATGGAAGAAATCACGGGACAATCGAGGAATGTCACTGGTCATGGTCATTGGAACAGTGGCACTGGTAAGCATACTGGTGGTTATAGTACTGTCTCTTTCTCTGATGAATATACAGATGAAGTCAGTATATAAGAAGTCTGCGGATAATTTCTATGATGCAGAAGCAGCAATGGATGAGATACGTACCGGTCTGCAGCAGGATGTAGCAGATGCAGCAACCACGGCATATCTTTCTGTTATGTCACAATATTCTGCCAGCAGTTATCAGGATGCTGTGCGCCAGAGCACCTTCCGGGAATTGTACCGGAAGGAGTTAAAGAAGAAAATCGGGCAGACCATGGATGATACCCATTATGATATCGGCTATCTTGAGAATTATATCGGTGCGTCCCACCGTTATGAAGCAGCAACCGGTACCGGAGCCAGACTTACAACACAGGATGGCAAAGATGCAGATTTTGTGGTAACACAGTCCGGTCTTGTGATTATGAATCTGGAGCTTTCTTATAAGGATGCAGATGCTTATGAGTCAGTTGTAGATACAGATCTTGTATTAAGCTATCCACAGGTAAACTTTATCCAGTCAACATCAGTACCGGATTTGCTGAATTACTGTGTGGTAGCAGATGAAGGTGTCTGGGTAAACAATGGAAACCGCACACTTACCATGAATGGCAATGTATACGCAGGCGATTATTATACCGGGAGCAGCAGTGACCGGAATGGATTCCACATTGATAACAGTGGAAGTGTAATGCTTGGACTGCGCAAGACGCTGATTACCAGAGGTGGACTTACGGTAGAAAACCAAGGCTCTTTTACAACAGATACCAAAGCTACGATATGGGCAGATAATCTCAATGTTTACAGCAACGCAGCCCTGTCCTTATCCGGCAGTACATATGTATCGGATGATTTGACGATTACCGGAAGCGGTGATGTTACCTTGCGTGGAGAATATTATGGCTACGGTAATCCGGAGACTGCCAAGGCAGCGGCATCTGTAGTTACAGAAGAAGTCAATGCCAATAAGGCGGCATACAGCAGTGCCATGATTATCAATGGAATTGCAGACAGTGGCAAGGCAAGTATCCGCATGAATGGATTAAAGACACTGATGTTAGCAGGAAATGCCTATATCGGAAGCGGCAATGCCATGATGGGAGAATCCCTGGCTGTAAAGAGCAGCCAGACAGCATATCTTGCACCGGCAGACTGTTTCCTTATAAAGACTACCAATCCCACAACGGTAGCGGAAGATTTTATGGCAAAGAGTGATTTTGCAACAGCTCCGGAAAAATATATTAATTATGAAGTGTTAAAAAATTATCATGCTTTTGATATCACACCATTATATAAAGATGGTCTGGTTTATTATTTCTTAAAATTCGAGAATGCAAAGGAAGCTGCGGCATTTGACCTTGCATACTACAATGATGCAGACCATGCAGCCACAAGGCAGCAGTACCTGTCTCTTTATGTGGATGACGCAGAATTATCTATCCGGGAGAGCAGCACTGTGGAGAAGATTACCAACGGAAGCATTCTTGTCTGGGATACAAAAGGAATCCGAACCATTGAGCCGACAACCATAAGTAATGGATTAGACGATATTTACGAGGATGGTTATTATGCCGGACTGCAGAGCGGCTGGCAGGATATGTATGCTTCTTATAATATTTCACTGACAAAGGATTATGAGAGGCTTACAACGGAGCAGAAAGCAGCCACTGTGTTTGAAAATCTGGTGGATGTAGACGGACTGAAAAAAATTACCGGCACATCCGGAGCAGTAGAATTTGAATTTACCGATGGGGATGGAGTCCGGCAGGTGGCATACGTAACAGATAATGAAGGTGCATCAGCATTGGAGGTGGATGCTTCATTTCTGGGTGGAAAGAATGTACCGCTTATCATTGCAACCGGAGATGTGAAGGTTACAGCAGATTACTCCGGCACAATTTTAAGTGGTGGCCAGGTGACCTTTGGCATGCCGGGAAGCAGCAGTTCAACAGTGTCATCTGATATGCAGGATGCTGCCAGAGTCATTCAGAATGCCGAATATAAGAAGGGGTCAGATACCTATATTCTGTCACAGGTATTGAAGAACAGCCAGTACTATGTAGGCAGTATTGGAAAGGCATATACCGGAGAGGATGCCGTGGATGTAACGAAGCTTGTAACCTATCAGAACTGGTCAAAGGAGTAAAGATAAGATGCAGAAAGGGAATCGTATAAGCGGAAAAAAGAATAGTGGATTTTCGATGGTAGAGCTGATTGTTACCGTGGCGATTCTTGCAATTATTTCTGTGGGAGCGTTTCTGCTTACCGGCTCACAGAATGGATGGAAACTGCGTCATGCTGCGGAAAGACTGGATTCGGCACTGGATAAAGCTATGGTTCAGTCTATGAGTAAGAGTGATACTGCAGGTCTTATTGTCTATGAATTAAATGGAGAATATTATGCAGCAATGATAAAGGAATCCTGCCGGGACGGAAATATTTACCGTGTAACTGAGGACAAGGTGCTGGAAAAGTATTCACTTGGAAAAGAACCGTTGACGATTACGCTAAGTTATAAAGGAAAAGACGGGACAGCAGTATCAGATGTTACATTATCCAATCAGGGCAGTGAGAGTAATTTAAGCAGTGCGGCAGAATTTCTCTATGACAGAAGTACGGGGGCGGTTAAGACCGTAAAGGTAAACAGTGTGGAAAGCTATTATACTGGTATATATTTGAAGTTGTCAGACCGTGATATGCAGATAAAAATAAGTGCTGCCACCGGCAGACATGAGATACAGTAAGCAAAAAGCAGGGAGGAGGAAAACAAAGTGGACCACAGGAAAGCTTCAAAGAAGTATTGTGAAATCAGAAAATGCGGGATATATGATAATAAAGGATTTACGCTGGTTGAACTGCTGGTGGGAATTGCGATTGTGGCAATTGTCGGTGGATTAATCGGCACATTTTTGATTTTCTCCACAAGAACATATGGAAAAGTAACCGATGAAGCAGACTTACAGGAGGATGCACAGATTCTCCTATCCCAGATGGATAGTTATATTATCGATACAGACAGTGCACTTCGTTATTATGCAGATGTATCAGAGAGTGGAAGCGGCACGGAAATTTTAAAGGACAGCCTTTATCCGGGTGGAGCAGCAGGACTGACCAGAAAATGGCTGGAGATTTATAAGACCACCGATACCGGATATACAAAAGAGACCGTTTTGTGGACAAAATCCACAGAGAAGCTGACATATAAGCAGGAGACTATTGATGCGGCAGGAACGGTAACTGAAAATATAGAAGAACAGGATCTGGCAACGCATGTAACAGATTTTTCCATTGATCTGACGAAAGTAACTTCACTGCGTCAGGTAACAGTGTCTGTTGCTCTTGCCAGTGGAGAGAAAAGTTATGGAGCGGATACTACAGTGTATCTGCGTAACCAGATTGTAGTAAATGGGGAACCTTATACACCGGATGCAGCACCGGTCATTTCATCCGTACTCAGCGTTAAGGTTCTGCCACAGACGGTTATGATGCGGCCTGGCGGAAGAAAGGCATTTCAGGCAATTGTTTATGGTAATAATTCACCATCCCAGGAGGTAACCTGGAGTCTTTCCGGAAATACGTCTTCCCTTACCACTATTTCAGCGGATGGACTGCTGTGGATCAGCATGGATGAGAAGGCAAAGACCTTAACGGTAACAGCAACATCGGTACAGGATACCACCAAGTCAGGAACGGCGGAAGTAACAGTAGTACATGGCAAGAAGCTGTCTTTAGGCCAGATTCGGAAATACTGGCTGCAAAGAGGAAAATCAATGTATATCTATGCAAGGGTGAATGGAACATTAAGTGGTTCTATTACCTGGGAAAGTAATCCATTGGATTTACTTTCGGTGAATCCCGCAGATTCTGTAACAGTTGCAGGAGGATATCCATCATTGGATTTGATGAATGCGAGATGTGTGAAAACAGAGTATCCGGGGACACCTTTAGGAGAATATACAGTGAAGATTAGCGGTATAGTAGATGGTCAGCCGTATGAAGATATGGTTTATATAGAGGTGGTGGATTCGCCTGAAATAGCTGGAGCAGGTGATGTTGTATATTTTGATAAATCAAATGGTTTGGATTATTGGGTACATCCTGGAGACACCGTGAATTTGTCTACAGCATTAAAGAGGTTCGATATTGGAACAAAACGTAGTTATGAATTTAAAGAAGGCGGGAATATAAATAAGGATTCCTATACTTTTGAGACCTCTGGAACAGATGATGAAAAGATAAAAATAAGTATTGATGAAACAGCTGAGGATGGTGAAATTTATGTTACAGTCAAAGCTGGAAATCAATGGCATACAGGCTATGATTCTGTTACAATTCATGTGGCGGAGGAATTGGATTTCCCATATATTGTGGAAACAACATATTTTCCAGATCAGGAGAACTGGTTCTGGTCAAGTGTACATTGCAGGGGACCGGTAATGATAGCAGATTCAACATTACAATTTACGAATCTTACTTCCGGAATCAATGGGTTGATAGCAAATACCGGCGAGCCGCATAAACTTACACCATCGGAGCAGCATACAGGTGAGAATGAGCGTACGCTGTCTGGCGTAAATGAATTTACACAGGACGGACCGGGAAGGTATGAAAGTTCTAAGATACTTAATTTAGAGGGAATTATTATTATTGATAAAGATGTTGAACTTGATGCACCTTTTATTTGTTGTAATAGTGATACGGTGATTTATATAAAGGGAGAACATAGCTTGAAATTCAAAGGAATTACTACTTTTGACGGGCTGATTTATGCACCGGAAGGAGATGTTTATTTTGAAGGTCAGGCGGGTTATTGCCGGGGTGTTGTAATAGCAAAAAATTTGCATGTAAATAGTCGGGGAGACAGGGAGTTCTCCTTTATGGAAAAAAGCAGTGTAATGGATCTGGTTAATACATTGAAGGCAAACTAGCTTGTTGAGAAGTAAAAGAGGACAGGATATATGAAACGGAAGAATTCTTTGAAAAATTCCAGAAAGAGAATCATTCAGGCAACGGTAGCAGCAGTAGCAGGTATAACAGTTGCGGTTGCTGCATTCCGGCCGGTAGAGACTTCAGCAAACGGAGTACTGCCGGGGGTGGAAAGTATCGTTGCACAGAAGATGGCAACAGAAGATAAGACCTATCGGATTTTAGAGATTATGCCGGATGGAGCAGAAAGTGAAATGGGCTATCTTGCAGCGGGCAGTGAGCCGGTAGCCCTAGCAGCAGATGGAATGCTGGCTTACTTTGCAGAGAATGGTATCGAAAATACGCAGCAGGAGAGAATGAATTATATCAACAGCTTAAAGCAGCGTTTGGAGGACGGGAAGATAGCTTCCGGTGATACATCTAAGACACCACTTTATGCAGAAGCTTATGAGGAGACTTTTTTCCCGACAGAGGAGCAGCAGAAGGACTACAAGAAGCTGGTATTTCCGGAAGAACAGTATGAGACAATTACTGCTGAGGGACATTATGCTTACCGGCAGGATTATGACGGAAACTATAATCCCAATGTAGTTTCCTTCTCTTATAATGCAACTGGGGATTATGCAGTAGAATTTGAACGGAGAACACCACTTAGGGATGAAGCACCATATAACCAGCCATATGAGTACCGGGATAATGGAACAGATGGTTATTATGAAGCAGTTGAAAATCCTATGACAGGTGGTAATTATTACTATATTTCAGATTTTTACTACGTTGGAGCAGATTCAGAACATGGGCATTATCTGGCACAGTTAGATGCTGTAAAACCATATTCATATACTGCATCAGGGGATGGTGCATTTGCATTTGTACCGGGAACAGCGGAAGAGGACAGTGCAAATCAGTCCTGTCAGGTGGAGATGGGTTCTGTCTGGTATACCGGTGGACTTTATAATAATAACCTGTTCCGGGACTATGTATTAGGAGCATTGTCCAAGGATGATTTAAAGGTGGAAGTAACGGCAGTGACAGAGTCTGGACTTGCTTCTGTAGATGTATCCAGTATGGATTTTATTTATATCGGCGGACAGGGTTATGATACCGGAATGAAATATCAGCTTTCTTCTCCGGAGCTTCTTGCACAGGTGGATAAAATATATAAGAAAATTTTAGGAAAAGCACCGGTTCTTATTGATTCCACTGTCTTAGAAAGTGCACTTACTGATTATAATACTTCTGATATTGCAAAGCTTGTGGTGTGGAGCATCCAGAAGGAGTTAAAGGATGACCCGCAGTCTGTGGATGCGGCAGAATTATGTGATACCGCTTCTTTAAACAGCAATTACACCGGCAATGATACTAATTATGCGGAAAATAATGTTTACTGCATGAAAATGACAGATGCAGACGGGGTACGTCAGCATGTATTTACCGGTCTGCTGGAAGCTTTTCCACAGGAGCTGCAGGAGGCGGAGGGATTTGCATCCGTCCGGGCATTGATTGAACAGGAGAATACCCTCCGTACATCAGCGGATGCGATTGATACCACGCTTTCAAAGAACATGGTCTTACAGTATATTTTAAATTATCCGTATGAGAGAACCTTTAGTGATAAAGAGGAGCTGCGGGTGCTGGATATCGAACCGGCAATGGGCGCACTGTATCTTGATGAAAATACAGCTGATGACAGGATTCTTACCAAAAAGAAGCTGGCAGACTGGACAGGTGTTGCCATTGAAAATATCAGCATTACCCGGATGACTTCAGCGGAGTTTATTGGTAAAATCGAAGACATGAATATGAAATACGACCTGGTTTACTTTGGGCTTGGTTATGCCGGAGAGAATGGAAATTCTGATGCAAAGCTTCAGGGGGATTATATGAACCGTGATGCTGAAGGAAATACGGTTTATAATGATTCGCTGATGAACGGACTGGTCTATGCACATACCGGGGATGCATTCTTAAGAAAGGCTATTCTTGGCGGACTTTTAGATACCGATTATGTAGATAATAATACATCGAATTATCTCTATGGAGGCAATCCGGACAGCTCAAGAGACCCATACGGTGACCGGGATGAGTGGGACAGCGGATTAGGTAAGCTCGTTACCGCAACAAAGACCATCAGTGGTTTCCAGTATGATAATCCAAAGAATAGAAATGACCGTCAGGAAATTACCGTTACAGTAGGAAATGTAGGAGTATACCGTGCCAGCGGAAATGATATAACAGAGAGCAAGAAACGTGATCTGGAAGAATTCCTCGGAGCGAAATATCCGGTTCTTTTTGCACAGAATTTTGTGACCACAGAAGGTGAAATCAATGCAAAGGTGGTAGATAATTCTTCTGTTTTATATCAGTTCGCAAAGGAAAATCTGGCACAGGATAATGTCTTTTACCTGGATACCGAAGGCAAGCCAAATGATGAGAGCAGCTTCCGGTACTATATTAATATGCCAAAGGTTAAACTTGCCATGCTCAATCCGTCTACCGGAGTAGAAGAGAGTGATACGGCATTAAGTACAGGAACAGCACGTACTACGGATAACAATTATGGCAATAAAATAGTAGAAATCCGTACCGATAAGAAGGATTCCGGAGTCTATACGCTGCGTTACCGCTTCCGGATTGACAGTTCCGTAGATGCCAGTGCGGCTACGGTATATCATGCAGGACTTTATTTTGATATGAATGCCGATGGTAAATTTATCGAAAATGATACCTATTCCGAACGGCAGAAGGACTGCATCATTTTTGATGCTTCCGGCAATGAAGTCAACCGGGATGCAGCAGGAGAATATCAGTTAAGCAGCGGACAGGAGTACTATCTTGAGAAAGACATTCCAGGTGACTATCGTGGTATGCTGACCTGGAAACTGGAACTGACCCAGACCACCAATGCCTATATCCGTACGGCTAAGACAGGTTATACGATTGTATCAAGACCAGCTGGTGATGACAGTGTACAGGTTGTTAAGGTACTTCAGATTATGGGAAATAATAATGAATGGGGCGGTTACTTTAATCTTTCTCAAGATAGAGACATGCAGGATTTTATCAGCAATTTTGAAAATACAGAGGGAGTCCGGTTTGAAATTACCGCCATTCCAATACGCAATTTCGATGGCAAATATACATCCTTTGAACAGCTGAAGGATTATCAGATGTTAATCTTTGGTTTCCAGGACAGTTATTCGGATATGACCAATGCTGACACGCTGGCAGCAGTAGATGATTATATAGTCAGCGGACGGAGTGTATTGTTTACCCATGATACCTCTTCCTTTGTCAATGTGGCAACCGAGCAGATGTACTGTCAGGATAATCCGGATGGCGATAATGGATGGAACCCGGGCTGGCTTAGCAACCAGGGTAATGCAGGAGATTTTAACCAGGTAGAACGTCACTGGGGCTATACGGTAAACCGGAAATTCCGTGGTGTTCTTGGAATGGACCGTTATGGAATTACTTATAATGAGAGGACTTCCAAAGACCCGCAGGCGGCACAGCTTCGTTCCCTGCTATTAAAGGAAGGACAGCTTTTAGACATCAGTACTACTACAGATGCCTCCGGCAATGAGATAACAACCGGAACCATTGATACGGCACATGGTGGCGTAACTACAAGGGAGAATCCGGATGGCAGCGGGGCACTGACTTCTGCAGTATTAGGAAGTGATAAGGATATTGCGTATGTACCGGGAACGAATCAGAAGCAGTCCTATGGACAGTCACAGGGTTATACTTATGGTGCAATCAATTTCCATTATTATTATAATGCTCCGTGGCAGTGTACAACGGAAGCAAAGTATGCTTATAACCAGTACATGATGTGGCGTACACTTCCGTTACCAACACAAAGAAATGATGTTTCTCTTGGAAACCTGAAAAACAATGCCAGCATGTATGCAACCCAGGTAAATGATGGACAGATTACCCATTATCCATATGAGATTGGCAGTCAGATTACGATAGCTAATACCCATTACCAGTATTATCAGCTGAATATGGATGAGGATATGGATGGAGATGAAAACAGTGATATTGTAGTGTGGTACTGTCTGGGTGCATCCGGTGATGGTTCGGCGATATATACCAGTTCCCCGAATGATGTGCGGAACAATTATTATATTTACAACATTGGAAATATTACCTATTCCGGTGTGGGACACAGTACAATAAGTAACGTGAATGAGAAGCAGTTATTCTTTAATACCATTGTTGCAGCGTACAAGACAAGAATCAAAGATCCGGTAGTAAAGCTTTTAGAGAATGGAAGCCGTACTTCAGCAGAAAAGGAAGCTGTTTATGTACATACTGATAATGCCATCGGAAATAAGGCACTGGAAAATGAAGTAAATTTTTATTATACCGTAACAGATTCGAATCTCGTCACATCAGATAAGGAAATCAGTGTGGATTATTCCATGGTAGATAAAAATGGCAGCAGTATTGCAATTCCGGTACAGGTAGCAGAAAATCAGGTGTATATCACAACAGAAGCAGTAAACGGAGATACGGTTACGACAGATTCTGCCGGAAGACTGAGAGGCTTAAAGAGCGGGGAAGTGTATAAAGTCACAGTTCATAATCTGACGGATACAAAAGTACAGGAGGCAATTACCAATGGTAATATGCGGATTGCAGTTCATGCAGTCAGTACCTTTGACTATTATGGAGACAGCTATGGTCTGGGTGAAAATGCCCAGGGCATTCCACAGAGCAGTGCATCTATGAAAATATTAGGAACAACGCTGTTTGATTTGGATTAGAACAAAAGAAAAAAATTTTATTGGAAAAATGGGAACGAAATCGTATAAGACCGGAAAAGCAATTCGTAAAATCAAAAAAAGGTTGAAAAACTGGTAACGTTACCATATAATAAAACCATGAAGAACCAAGTAGGGTGAATGGTCGCGGCTGCATTGTCGAAAGACATACAGACGAGGAAAGTCCGGGCTTCGCAGGGCAGGATGCCGGATAACGTCCGGTGGAGGCAACTCCAAGGAAAGTGCAACAGAAATGTACCGCCAGGTAACTGGTAAGGGTGGAAAGGCAGTGTAAGAGACTACCGCATCTCTGGTAACAGAGATGGCTCTGTAAACCCCATTCGAAGCAAGACCAGATTTAAGCATTGACGTGGCCCGCCAGCTTAAGGTAGGTTGCTTGAGGCGGTTGGCAACAGCCGTCCTAGATAGATGACCATTTTCAACATAACCCGGCTTACAGCCCTGCTTGGTTTCTTACTATCAAATCTAATGTAATTCTAAAATGTTTCTTAAAAGACAATAACTCTGTTGACACAGAAAAGCAGGGGACTTAAGATGAATATCAGGGTATGGTGATATGTGAACATACATATCACCATATTTTTGCGTAAGCATCCGTAAGGAACTGCCGGTGGCAGTGCGTAGATATAAAAAGAAGAGAGGTCTTATATTTGAAAGAGAAGTTAGCGAGATTTATGTCAGGAAGATATGGAGTAGATCAGTTATCAAGATTATATCTTGGAATTGCACTGATATTACTGGTAGTTTCAATTTTTAGTCACCTTGGTATATTTTATATAGCTGGAATTGTTCTTCTGGTGTATACTTATTATCGTATGTTTTCGAAGAACATTTCCAAGATGTATGCACAGAATCAGAAGTATTTGAATGCAAAATATCGTGTGGTGGTAAAAAAGGATGCATGGAAGAAACAGTGGCAGCAGCGTAAGATTTACCGGTTTTATCGTTGCCCGGGATGTAAACAGAAGGTTCGTGTTCCAAAAGGAAAAGGTAAAATCTGCATTACCTGTCCAAAATGCAGAATGGAATTCATAAAGAAAAGTTGAGCTGTAGCTATTTGGAGGAAGCAGTATGTTTGGATATGTAAATATCAATCGTAATGAATTATCAGATGAAAATAAAAAGATTTACCAGGGTTATTACTGCGGACTTTGTCAGAAACTAAAGGAGGTTTCCGGCCGTAAAGGCCAGATGCTTTTAAACTATGACATGACATTTCTGGTAGTGCTTCTGACCGGACTTTATGAGCTGGAGGATAAAAGCACAGATTTTGTATGTGCACTGCATCCGACGAAAAAACGGACAGCCAGAATCAATGAAGCAACAGAATATGCTGCTGATATGAATATTATTCTTTCCTACCAGAATTTTGAAGATGACTGGAGAGACAATCGTTCTTATTCGAAAAAAGCATTTGCCAGAATGCTGGGAAAAGATTATAATCGCATCATGGCAAAATACCCAAGACAGGTAAAGGCAGTAGAAACCTATATCGAAGAACTGGGTAAGGCAGAGGATGCACAGGAATCTAATATTGATAAAATATCAGGACTGACAGGAACCATGCTGGGCGAAATTTTTGCATGGCGGGAAGATATATGGGCAGAAGAACTCAGATATTTTGGATTCTATTTAGGGAAGTTTGTTTATCTGATGGATGCCTATGAGGATTTTGAAACAGATAAGCGTAAAAATGCATACAATGTTTTCCGGGTACAGCGGAAAGAGGATATGCAGAATCTGGATACCTTTGTGAAGCTGTTGCTGACCAGTATGATGTCAGAGTGTGCCAAGTCCTTTGAACGTCTGCCAATTCTTATGCATGCGGACATTCTGCGGAATGTATTATATTCCGGAGTCTGGACGAAATATGAGTACAACAGACTGAAACGTGAGCGGAAGCAGCAGAAGCTTCTTGAAAAACAGAAAGCCGAAAAACAGAAGGCAGACAGGAAAAGTGCAACAAAGTGAAGTTAAGAATTAAGAAGGAGTAAGTAGTATGGACCCATACAAAGTGCTGGGCATAGCTCCGGGAGCAACAGATGAAGAAATCAAACGGGCATACCGGAATCTGAGCCGCAAATATCATCCGGATGCCAATGTAAATAATCCTGACCGTGCACAGGCAGAAGAAAAATTTAAAGAAGTACAGATGGCGTATGACCAGATTATGAAACAGAAACAGCAGGGTTACAGCTATGGAAGCGGTTACGGCGGCGGTGGCGCCTACGGTTATGGTGGTTTTGGCTATGGCAGAACCAATGGTGCATATGGAAACAGCGGTTATGGCAGCAGTGCTTCCGGTGAATCGGTAGAGATGCAGGCGGCTGCAAATTACATCCGGAATCGTTGTTTTAAAGAAGCATTGCATGTGTTAGATGGCATTTCTGACAGAACGGCACGCTGGTATTATTACAGTGCAATTGCCAATGCCGGAAGCGGTAATAATGTAACGGCAAAGGAGCATGCCAGTCAGGCTGTCAATATGGAACCGAGTAATATGGAATATCGTCAGCTGCAGCAGCAGTTAGAGTTTGGCGGAACCTGGTATCAGAGCAGAGGCGGTGAATATGAACGGCCATATTCCGGCAGCAGCGGCTGGTGCATGAGTATGCTGTTATTGAATCTTTTATGTAACTGTTGTTGTTTCAGACCATATTAGAAAATCATATTTTAGAAGTTCTTTTTTATTTGCAAGAATGAAAACTTCTGCTATACTGTAGAATGAAAAAACAGAAATGGAGATTAGAAATGAGAATTTTAGCTGAAAATACATCATGTATCGTAATTGACTATCAGGAGAAGATTTTGCCGGCAATGTCAGGCAGAGAGGAACTTGTGGCAAATTCTGCTGCATTATTAAAGGGATTGAACTTATTGGAAATTCCGATGGTATTGACCACACAGTATGCCAAGGGATTAGGAAATAATATTCCAGAGATTTGTGAAGCAATTGGAAGTGATGTGGCATATGACAAGACCACATTTTCTGCATATGAAACAGAAGCTGTATATGAAGCAATGGATAAAGAGCGTAAAAATGTCCTGATTTGCGGAATTGAAGCACATATCTGTGTACTTCAGACAGCCATTGATTTAAAGGCAGCAGGATATCAGCCGGTTATCGTAGCAGACTGTGTATCTTCAAGAAAAGAACTGGATAAGGAACTTGGTTTAAAGAGAGCAGAACAGGAAGGCATTCTGATTACATCTAAGGAAGCTATTTTATTTGAATTGACACGTAAGGCAGGCGGACCGGTATTTAAACAGATTTCTGCACTGATTAAATAAAGGAGACAGGATATGCTGCAAAGATTTTATCCCGATGAATATCTGGATTCTACCTATGTCATAGACTTTGATAAACTTTATGAAGAGGGATACCGGGGCATTATTTTTGATATTGATAATACTCTTGTTCCACACGGAGCACCGGCGGATGAGCGGGCAAAAAAGCTGTTTTCTCATTTAAAAGAGCTGGGTTATCATTGTATGCTGTTATCGAATAACAAGGAACCACGGGTGAAGATGTTCAATGATGCGGTAAATGTTTCTTATATTTACAAGGCAGGAAAACCGTCAACGAAAAATTATCTTAAGGCAATGGAAGAGATGGGAACCACCACGGAGAATACGTTATTTGTGGGAGACCAGATATTTACGGATGTGTATGGGGCAAACCGCGCAGGAATCCGTACGATTCTGGTAAAACCGATACATCCGAAAGAAGAAATACAGATTGTTTTAAAGAGATACCTGGAGAAAATAGTGTTATTTTTTTATACAAGGAAGAGAAAGAAGGAAGAAAAATTATGAAAATCGGAATTGGAAATGACCACAGTGCAGTCGAAATGAAATTCGCAATTAAAAAGTATTTAGAGGAAATGGGACATGAAGTTGTAAATTACGGAACAGATTCTACCGAGAGCTGTGACTATCCGGAGTATGGTGAAAAAGTAGGACGCGCAGTTGCAGCCGGGGAAGTAGACTGTGGCGTATTAATCTGTGGTACCGGGGTTGGAATCTCTTTGGCTGCCAATAAGGTAAAAGGTGTCCGTGCAGCAGTATGTTCTGATGTAACAACTGCGCATCTGGTAAAAGAACATAACAATGCCAATATCATCGCATTTGGAGCAAGAATTGTTGGAATCGAGAAGGCAAAAGATATTGTAAAAGCATACCTGAATGCAGAATTTCAGGGTGGCAGACATGAAAAACGTATTGCCATGATTCACGAAATTGAATCAAGATAGGGTAAAGTCACAAAAAAAAGGTTGAAAAATGGCTTGTTTTATTATAGAATAGAACGAGTGAGTGACAAGTTTGGAATGAGAATTTTTTCCAATACCCGTAAGAACCTGCCGATGGCAGCGTCTTATGGTGCTTAGCAACGAAAATTAGGAGGAATATCGATGATTTCAGCAGGAGATTTCAGAAACGGAATTACAATCGAATTAGAAGGAAATATTTATCAGATTATTGAATTCCAGCACGTTAAACCTGGAAAGGGTGCTGCATTTGTCAGAACCAAATTAAAGAATATCAAGAGTGGCGGTGTAGTTGAGAAAACTTTCCGTCCAACAGAGAAATGCCCACAGGCACGTATCGACCGTAAAGATATGCAGTATTTATATTCTGACGGAGATTTGTATTACTTCATGGATGTTGAAAACTATGAGCAGATTGCTTTAGATAAGACAACCATCGGTGATACTTTAAAATTTGTAAAAGAGAACGAAATGTGTAAAATCTGTTCTCACAATGGCAACGTATTTGCTGTTGAACCACCATTGTTTGTTGAACTTCAGATTACAGAGACAGAACCTGGATTCAAGGGTGATACTGCAACAGGTGCAACAAAACCTGCAACTGTTGAGACTGGTGCAACTGTAATGGTTCCATTATTCGTAGAGCAGGATGATGTCATTAAAATCGATACAAGAACTGGTGAGTATTTATCCAGAGTATAATTTCATGCGAAATATGTGGGAGTTTCAAAACAGTTGTTTTGAAACTCCTTTTTCTGTTGCCGGGTATTAGGAAAGAACTGTCAGTGGCAGTACCAGCAGGTTATGGCAATGAGAATGGAAAGTTGAGGAAACAGGCTATGCAGGAAGAAAGCAGAAAAGAGAAAAATTTCATAAAAAGGATTTATCATGCAGAAGCACCAAAATGGCTGAAATATGCGATATTATTCGGATATCCGGTTCTGCTTTTTTATATTACTGCATTTATGACATATAATCCTTTTGTAAGAACCAGATGGAGAGCACAAATTCTAAATCTCATTTTATTTGAGGCTTTTGTGTGGCTGCTACTGGCAATTACCGGAAGTGCAGTGATTGCACTTCGTACGGAAACAATTCTTGGAATTGCATTGAGCATTGCGAATTATTATGTCATTTCCTTCCGTGGTTCTCCGGTGGTGCCATGGGATTTGCTGTCTCTTGGAACGGCAGCCAGTGTTGCCGGAGGCTATAATTATATGTTGCCGTCCCGTCAGATTGCGTTGATTCTTCTGATGTTCTTTCTGGCATTTACGGAGCGTTATGCAAAGATTCATATTTCACGGAAAAAGATATTGCTCCGCGCAGGTAGTGCTGTGATTTCTGTTGCCTGTATGGCAGGAATTGGCTGGATGGTACAGGATGATGCAATGGTAAGTGAATTACAGCTTTATCCGTTCCTTTTTACGCCTACAGTCATGTATGAACGAAATGGCTTTGCAGTGACGTTTCTTATGGATATGCAGTATCTTAAGGTGGAGAAGCCGGAAGGATATTCTGTTGAAAAGGCAAAGGAATTATTAGAAAATGAGGATGGTCTTGACTGGACGGCATCCGACCAGAGAAATAATGTTGGAAAGGAATTCACAAATCAGAAAGAAACAACAGACCAGCTTCCGAATGTTATCGTCATTATGGATGAAGCCTTTTCCGATTTGGGGGTCCTGTCCGATGAGGTACTTCCGGTAAATGAAGACTATATGCCGTTTATTCACAGCCTGCAACAGGGGGCAGAAAATACCCAGACCGGATATTTGAATGTATCGGTGAAGGGTGGAAATACAGCAAATACGGAATTTGAATTTTTAACGGGAGATACCATGGCATTTCTTCCGGCTGGTAGTATTCCGTATCAGCAGTATATTACGAAGGATACACCAAGCATGGCATCCTATCTAAAGAGCTTGGGCTATGAGACCTATGCCATGCATCCGTATTATGCGTCCGGCTGGAACCGGGATAAGATATATCCGCTGCTGGGATTTGACAGCTTTTATTCTTCCACGGATTTCTATGGTTCCACCTATGAGCGGGGCTATATTGATGATTCATCCTGTGTGGATAAGATTATTGAGACATATGAGAAGAAGGATGCAGGAACGCCGGCATTTATCTTTAATGTAACCATGCAGAATCACAGCCCATATACCGACGGCTATCAGAATCTTCAGGGAAATGTTACAGTAGATGGAACGGTATCTGCCCAATTATCGGAATATCTGACACTGGTAAAATTATCGGATGCAGCATTGGAAAAGCTGATTGATTATTTTGAGACACAGGACGAACCTACGGTTATCGTATTCTTTGGTGACCACCAGCCGACAGATGCGGTGGTGGAGCCAATCTGGAATTTAGAAGGCAAATCATCCTCTGATTTAACAGAAAAAGAAAATCAGCTTCGTTATAAGGTGCCTTATGTTATCTGGGCAAATTATGATATTGATGAGGCGGTAAATCAGGAGAGCAGTGCCAACTATCTGGGGGCACAGATGATGGAAGCAGCAGGAGTTCCGTTGTCGGATTATCAGAATTATTTACTGGAACAGAAGAAGGAGATGCCATTGATTTCCACGCAGCATACGGAAGCAGAAGGCAGTGATGCGTGGCTTAATTATCAGACGTTGCAGTATTATCTTTTATTTGACTGGGATGGAGAAAAATAGAAATGAAGGAAAGATTACTTCGAATCAAAAACAATAAGAAGATGCCGTTAATACTGGCTTTTTGCATTCCGTTTTTTCTTGCACTGGGAGTCTGCATCGGCCATGAGATTTATCCTTTTGGCAATCAGTGTTTTCTGCATATTGATATGTATCACCAGTATGCACCGTTTTTTACGGAATTCATGAATAAGTTAAAGAGCGGAAGCGGGTTATTATATACATGGAATCTGGGGCTTGGTACAGATTTTGTATCCCTGATGGCATATTATCTATCCAGTCCTTTTAACTGGCTGTTATTATTATGTCCGTCTAATCTGGTAATCGAATTTATGACGGTATTGATTCTAATTAAGACTGGACTTAGCGGACTTACTTTTGCATTTTACTTAAACCGGCATTATAAAGATAATGGATATCGCATTGCTTTATTTGCGGTATTCTATGCGTTGTCCGGGTTTATGTGTGCTTATAACTGGGATATTATGTGGCTGGATACGGTGGTGTTATTGCCGCTTATTTTGCTGGGTCTGGAAAGACTGGTAGAAGGAAAGAAGATGACGCTTTATGTGGTAACACTGGCGGTTTCGATTCTTTCAAACTACTATATTTCCATTATGGTCTGCATCTATCTGGTGCTTTATTTTGTGATTCTGATATTAGAGCAGAAAAGCGGGATAGGAAAAGCAATTCTTAAATTTGCGACCGGCTCCATCCTGGCAGGCGGTATGGGAGCAGTACTGATTCTGCCGGAGATAGTGGCATTAAGCGGAAGTGGTTCCGGTGGAATCTCTTTTCCGGAAAAAATGGAGTGGTATTTTGGCCTGCTGGATGAAGCAGCAAGGTTCTGCATTGGTGTCGAGCCGTCTTCTACGGTAGGACATATGCCAAATCTTTACTGCGGAGCGGCAATTTTATTATTATTATTCCTTTATCTTTTGAATCGCAGGATCCGAATTGGTGCAAAGATTCCAAGACTCTTACTGGTGGCGTTTTTCTTTGTGAGCTTTGCAAATAATAAGCTGGATTTTATCTGGCATGGATTTCATTTCCCGGATGGACTTCCGGCAAGACAGACCTTTTTATTTGCATTTTTACTGCTGACCTTAGGTTATGAGGCAGTGCGGGAAGAAAAAGGCAATAGTATTTTTAAAATCCTATTCGCATTCCTGTTAGCGGAGCTGATATTGGTTTTATGCTTCCGGTTTACAGATTTAGAACAGGTGACACCAGAGCAGATGCTTTTAACAGGTCTTTTGATTTTAGGTTATACACTGCTGCTGTTATTCTATCGGCGGAAGGATAAGACGATGCGGACTATCGTATCGATATTTGCGGTGATTCTGGTATGTGCCGAGGCAGGCGTAAATCTTGACACGACCAGTATTTCTACTACCAGCCGGACGCTGTATACCCAGCATTTAGAGGATTATAAAACACTGGCGGAGACAGCAGGAGCAGAGGATGACGGTTTCTTCCGTATGGATAAGTTTAACCGGATGACGAAGAATGAGTCGGCACTTTCAAACTATGCATCCGCATCTGTTTTTTCTTCTCTTATAAATAAAGATGTGGCAGATTTCTACCGGGAGATGGGAATGGAAGGCGGTAAGAATTATTACTGCTATAATGGTGCAACGATGCTTACTTCCTCGCTGCTTTCGGTAAAATATATCCTGACGGACAGTGCAGAAGAGGAAAGTCCGTATCGAAGTCTGATATCAGAACAGAATGGCATATACTTATATGAAAATACTTATACACTGCCACTTGGTTTTATGGTAGATAGTGATTTGACGGAAAAGTGGGATTTTACCCTTGGAACACCGATAATGGCACAGAATGAACTCGCCTATGCCCTTGGTGCAACGGAGAATCTTTTAGAGCCGGTGGATGCAGAATTACATGATGGCAAAACCGTGATTCAGGTAACGGAAACCGGCTATTATTATGGTTATTATACGATGAAGGATGCCAAAACCATTACCGCAACCACTGGAAACCGCACGCGGACATTTTCTAAATGTGATCATGTCTATTTACTGGATTTGGGCTATTGTGAGGCTGGGGAAGATATTACGCTGACTTCTGCCGATACGGATCAGATACTGGTGCAGGGCTACCGGTTAAATGATGCAGCATTTCAGGCAGCATATCATACATTATCCCAGCAGACCATGGAGTTAAAATCCTACAGTGACAGCAGAATCGAAGGCAGCATCAACGAAAAAAAAGCCGGAACTCTTTTGCTGTCCGTGCCGGATGATGAAGGCTGGCATGTCTTTGTGGATGGGGAAGAAGTGGATTATGAGCATTTCTGCGATGCGTTTATCAGCATTCCATTAAAAGAAGGCAGCCATGATATTATATTAAAATATACAACACCGAATCTGAAACTGGGAGCATTGCTTTCCGGTGGAGCATTGTTCTTATTCCTTTGCATTACCTGGATACCGGTTGTTGTGAGGAAACGAGGAGAGAGGGCATGAAGAAAAAAATAACATTTCTGATATTTACGGTACTGGCGGTACTTTGTGTTGTTTATTCGGGGATGGTACTGGCAACGGGTTCCGGAACATCATTTTTTCTTGTGTGGATTGGGCTGGCGGTACTTTCCTTCCTGTTTGGGTATTCTGTCTGGAAATCTTTCTGGAAGAAAGTTCCCCGGCTGGTTAAGGGAATCTGTATTGCTGTCGTTGCAGTGGGATTTACAGCATTTTTCATCGTAGAAGGCTGTATCATAAGTCAGATGCATGAAAAAGGCGAAGCGGGACTTGACTATATTATTGTGCTGGGGGCACAGGTGAGGGAAAGCGGACCAAGTGCTGCGTTAAAATACCGGCTGGATGAGGCAGTGGAATATTTAGAGGATAATCCAAAGACAATCTGTATCGTATCCGGCGGACAGGGTGCAAATGAACCATATTCCGAAGCCGAAGGAATGGCACAGTATTTAAAAAAACAGGGGATTGATGCGTCCCGGATTCTCTTAGAGGATAAGTCCTTAAATACAGAGCAGAATATGGAGTACAGCAAGGCACTGATAAAAGATGGGGCATCCGTTGGAATTATCACCAATGATTTTCATCTGTTCCGGGCAAAGCAGATTGCACGAAAATACGGACTGGACAATGTCTGTGGAATAGCAGCAAAGTCTACACCGGTTTATCTTCCAAATAATATGCTGCGGGAATTTTTAGCAGAGATAAAATTTTTGCTGTAATTATGCGGATGAATGGAAAAGTCAAAGACTGACCGGAGACTTTAATGTGTGCCAAGGCACATTCGTTGTTCTAAATGGGCTTGTATCGGGTGGAAGAATAGAATAGTATAAAAAGTAACAGGAGTTTTATGGAGAAAGGGTTTATATAGCTATGGAGATTAAATGTGAATACTGTGGCTCCATCATTAAGGAAACAGATGAAAAATGTCCTTACTGTGGAGCCACCAATCAGGCAGTAAAGCGTACTGCAGACCATACGCCAAAGACTATTGAAGAATTGCAGCAGTGGTATCAGGCGCGGAATCTGCCACCGTATGAAGTGACGAGATTCTTTATCGGAATCAATTACACACAGCCCAAAGCCTTTGGTATTTACCGGGAAGGACAGAATGTCATTGTCTATAAGAACAAGGCAAACGGCGAGCGGGCAATTCGCTATCAGGGAACGGATGAAGCCTATGCGGTAAATGAACTGTATCTTAAGTTAAAAGAGGAAATCTTAAACCAGAAGGAACATAATCGGGCTGGAAATGTAAGAAGCAGTTATGGAAATAACAGAAAGCCAATGTCAACAGGAAAGGTAATAGGAAGAACCTTTGCCGGGATTGGAGCATTCTTTCTTTTCTTCTTTGGTTCCTTTGTACTCTTTGTGTTAGATACATTATACCGGGGAATTGGAACAGCACTTTTTATTGCACTGATTGCCGCAGCACCTGTGGCAGTGATATTAGACCTTATTGTTTGTGGTTTAAGGGAAAAAAGTACGGTATTTGAAAAGATATATCAGGGATTTGCCGGAAAGAAATTCTTAACCTGTGCCGTTTGTTTCCTGATGTGCTTTTTAATCGTTCTGATTCCGATACATAATTACAAGAAGGCAAGTTATTACCAGTACCAAAATACGGTCTATGTACACAGCCACAATAACTGGTTCGAGTATGATGGTTATGACTATGATAAGATAGACAGCGATGAGGTACCGGATGATATTTTAAATAACCGTTCTGATTATGAAATGACTTATCAGAATGGCTATGACTGGGATAACAGCATTACCAATTTTGAAGACAGCAGATATTATGAAGAGCATTATGGCTCAGACAGCTCGGACAGCAGTTCAGACAGTGGATATGACTGGGATTCCAATGACAGCTGGGATTCTAATTCATCTGACTGGGATAGCGACTGGTAAATATTAATATATCATTTAGAAATTTATTTTTCTGTTAAGAATAATCTAAGAAATGAAATAGAATATCTTTAAGAACACTCCTTTTTCGTGTGCTTTACTAAGAGTAAAGAATGAAAAAGGGGTGTTTTTTATGATGCAGTCAGAACAGGAAGGACAACGAAATTTACAACAATCAGGAGCAGCCGGACAGCGGAATACACAACATGCAACGAACATAAAAAAGCGGAGCATGCGCCGGAAAAAAGCAAGAAGAATGCGAAGAATCAAAAGAATATTTGTGGCAGCAATAATTCTGCTGGTAGTTTTTGCCGCGGGCAGAACATCATTTGTGCAAGGCTTCTTAAATCACTGGAATGTAAAATCAGAGGCAACACTTACGGCAGAGGGGTATCCGGAAAGCCTTGTACAACTTTACGAGAAAAATGAAGAAGCAAGACAGTTTGTGCTTGATTATAAGAAGAATGGAAACAACGAGCAGCCGATTGATATTTCATCGGATGTAACAGATGGTAAAATACCGCTTTTCCTTCAGTGGGACGAGCGTTGGGGCTATAGAACCTATGGAGATAATTTCCTTGCAATTACAGGATGTGGTCCGACGGCATTGTCCATGGTCTATGTGGGACTGACCGGAGATACTTCCATGAATCCTTATGCCGTTGCCCAGATGGCACAGGAGGATGGCTTCTATGTCAATGGAAGCGGATCTTCCTGGAGTATGATGACGGAACTTGCCACAAAGCTTGGCTTATCCGCGCAGGAACTGAGCTTAAATGAAGACAGCATCCGGCAGGAATTATCCCAGGGACATCCGATTATCTGTATCATGGGACCGGGAGATTTTACCACATCCGGACATTTTGTTGTTTTAACAGGAGTAGATTCCGAAGGAAAAATAACAGTGAATGATTCCAATAGTAAAAAGAACAGTAATAAGGCATGGAAGATAGAAGACCTTATGAGCCAGATCCGGGATTTGTGGGTGTATCAGTAGAAGTGGCATTCTTTACGAAAATCTGCTATAATTCTTGATAAAATGATTTGAAAGGCGAGTGGGAAAGAGATAGGCAGTGGTTCTTCCGACAGTGATGTTGAAATATCTGGCTTATTCTCCGAAGTGAGGATGCCTGATAAGGACTGTTAGAGGCACTTAAAATTTCGGATGGAGTCCGGCAACGCTGGCACATGGAAGTGCCAGCGAGGTGCATATGAACATGGATGTGAATTTGCACCGGTTGCCAGAAGAAAATAAAAATGAAATCGAAATTCTTAGTGCCTCTTGCAGTTCTTATGGAGCATCCGGGTTCGGAGAATAAGCCAGATATTACATCGCACGAATGCCGGAAGAAAACCGGCATCACATTTCCCACTCCTTTACAAATATTTTAACAAGAAGGGAGCTATAGAACATGGAAACATGGTATTACGAAGTCGTATCCATCGATGGAGACTATGCAAATTTAAAGAGGACAGACATTGCTTCAGATGATTTGAAACTTGTGGCAAGAGCACTTCTTCCGGCAGAAATTATGGAGGGAAGCAAGTTAAAATACGAACTAATGCAGTATGAGATTATAGAATAACGGATAAAGGCGTTAGGGAAGATGAAAATCGAAGCGGCAAGGCGGGAGGTTTAGCAAAAATTATGAAAAAGGAAAAGGTTATTGGAATTGGGGTACTGCTTGGAATTGTTATTCTGGCAGTGATTGTAGTTGTAGTGGCAGGAAATCGGGGAAAAAATAAAACGAAGACTGAGACAGAAAATAAAACGGAAACAGAGACGCAGATGGAATCAGAATCAGAATCGGAAACAGAAACTGCACCTGCGGATAAAGAGTCTTTGGACGCAGACGAGCTGGTAGAAGAGAACTTTCGTCAGGCTGGAATTACAGAATATGAAAAAATAGATCTGGAAGATTATGAGAGCCAGGCAGGAATCGATTTATCAGAATATGTATCTTATCGGTTTTATTATGATAGCGATGGATTGAAAATTGAAGGATATTTCAGTGCACCAAAAGATTTACTGGATGGAAAAAAGACTTCCTGTCTTATTTATAATCATGGTGGAAATCAGGATTACGGAGCATTGGAAAATATAGAAACCTGCTTTTATGCATATCAGCTTCATACCATTTGCATTGCATCAAACTATAGGGGCTGTGGAAACAGTGAAGGAAAAGACCTGTTTGGCGGAGCGGATGTGGATGATGTTATCCGGCTTTTAGACTTGTGTGAACAATTTTCCTATATTGATAAGGATGCCATAAATATGATGGGTATTTCCAGAGGCGGAATGATGACTTATGAAGTGTTAAGAAGGGATGAGCGGGTGCATAAGGCAGTTGTCGTATCTGGCCTTTCCGATTGCTTTATGTCATATGAGGAAAGGAGTGATATGCAGACCATATTCGATTCTTTGGTAGGCGGTTCCCCGGAAGAGATGCCGGAGGAATATGAGAAACGTTCTGCAACCTATTGGGCGGATGAAATTAATACACCGCTGCTTATCATTCATGCTACCGGAGATGAAAAAGTATCCGTTGCACAGGCAGATAAATTAACAGAAGCATTAGAGCAGGCAGGAAAGACCTACGAATATATTACCTTTGATGGAAATTCCCACGGAGAAATCCGACTAGAGGATGGTGAGAAGATAAAGGCGTTTCTGGAAGGGCAGGAGCAGGAAGAAGATAGTGAAAAGAATAATGTAAAATAGTGAAAAAATAGTGTAATATTTCCTTCGCATGGTACTGTTGTATTCAAATAAGGTTTGTGAATTGCCGGAGAGCTCAAACAGCGAAAAATTGGAAGGAAGCCTTTCGTATCTAAAAAGTAGAGAAAAAGAATTGCTCTTGCTGCTCATGAAGAACTACAAAAGAGAGTTCACGCCTATTGAAGTCAGCAAAGAACTTAAGGTTACCAATAAGACGGTAACAAACTATGCAAAATGGGATGATTGATTTATATGTGAGAGGTAATAATTCTGTAGCTTATTCAGAGATATATTCATCGTTTGCATCAGAAAAAAATAGTTATATTTCTGATTTGTTGTTGCTGGTTATCAATAATGACAGCTCTAAGGTACGAAAACATGGAGAAACATATGAAGTTGCAGGTGTTCGATTTACAGCAGACCAGATTCCTAAAATAGATACAAATAAGTTATTAGAAATAAAAGCTTGTAACAATATAATTGATTTCGGACAGAATCATTACTTCAAATATGTTTCTTCAGACGGAAAAGAGCATGCATTATTTACAAATGACAAGGGTGTTGGGGTTCCCTACTCGGAACATATGCGGGGAGCAGAGCATGATGCAGTTGCTCAGAGATATGCTCATTTTTGGCGGTATATGATGAACGATGATCCTGTATATGTAGGATTGACTTATTCTAATGATGATATTGATGAATTTATGAAACATGCAGGCATAGAAAATGGCTTCTTTACTGTTAGAATGGGGAATCGGGAAGCAACACAATATTATACCAAAAGCGAAAACCATACTTTGGATATTCCATAAGGAGAAGATTTGTGGTGTTTGGAATACCCGTCAAATTATAGATTTTTGGAAAAAATTGATTAATCTCTGAGAGTCTATTTATATGTGTTGTAGTTATCAAGCAAAGGGATACTTATATCGTGTTACAGGACATGGTGTAGGTATCCTTTTTGCATATTATCTATAATCATTACATAAAAAAGTGCAAATGCACAAAAAATAGTAATGGCTCTTGAAGTGAAAATAATTTAGTAGTAAAATAACATTACCAAAATTCGTGCAATGCACAAAAATAAGGAGTGACACTATGGAGATTAAGAGAGATTCATACCTTGAACAGTTAAAGATAAGAAAAGATAACGGAATGATTAAGATTATCACAGGAATCAGGAGATGCGGCAAATCATTCCTGTTATTTGTGTTGTTTAAGAAGTATTTACTGGAGAGTGGCATAGATAATGACCACATCATTGAGATTGCTTTAGATGGCATTGAAAATGAGGAACTGAGAGATCCAAAGAAGTGTTATCAGCATATTAAAGAGCGGGTGGAAGATGACCGGAAGTATTATCTGCTCTTGGACGAAGTACAGTTTATGCCACGATTTGAGGAAGTGCTGAACAGTTTGCTTCGTATCAGTAACATTGATGTGTATGTAACCGGCAGTAATTCTAAATTTTTATCTAGTGACATTGTAACTGAATTTAGAGGCAGAGGAGATGAAATAAGAATTTATCCGTTGTCTTTTGCAGAGTTCTATGCGGCTTATGATGGAGATTATGATGATGCTTGGGAAGAATATATGATATACGGTGGTTTACCACAAGTGGCACAATTTTCTGTAGAACGCCAGAAGGCTGAGTATCTTAAAAATATTTTTACCAATGTTTATATCAAGGATGTGGTAGAGCGAAATAAAATTCAAAATGTTGATGAGATTGGAACTTTGGTGGACATTCTTGCTTCTGCCATAGGAGCACCTACCAATCCAACAAAAATATCAAATACTTTCAAAAGTGAGAGAGGTATCAATTACAGTAATAAAACTATATCCAATCATATTGATTATTTGGCAGAGGCATTTTTGATTTCTAAAGCGGACCGGTATGACATTAAGGGGAGAAAATATGTAGGAGCCAATCTGAAATACTATTTTTCGGATATAGGACTTAGAAATGCCAGACTAAACTTCAGACAGCAGGAGCCGACTCATATTATGGAAAACATTGTTTATAATGAGTTGCTTGTGCGTGGCTACAATGTAGATGTTGGTATTGTGGATGTATTTGCAAAGAATAGTGACGGAAAGAGAGTTCATAAGCAGCTAGAGGTTGATTTTGTAGTAAACCAGGGCAGTCAGAGATATTACATTCAGGTGGCTTATGATATGACTTCTGAGGAAAAACAAACACAGGAACTTAATTCACTCCGAAATATTCCGGATTCATTTAAGAAGATTGTTATAGTAAATGGAACAAAAAAGCCTTGGAGAAATGAGGAAGGCTTTGTGATCATGGGCATGAAATATTTTCTGCTCAATGAGGATAGTTTGGAGTTTTAGTATGGAAGGAGATGATAAGTGTTCTTTGGTGATAGATCCGAAATAAATAATAGTAAGTACTTTGAGATTTTGGATAAGGAAATAATGAGAAAGGTAAGTGGAGGTTACAATTTAGGCATGGCTTACGTTGAAAATTGCATATATGGTGGAACATGGGATGAGTATAAAACGAGAGAAAAATAATTTGACTTTTTCCAAAAAGAAAAATATAATGACTTCTGAACGAGTAGCAAAATTGCGTAAATCCAGTTTTGTTACTCGTTTTTGTAATTTTATAATGCAATGAAAAAGTGTGTAGCTTATCAGCGTAAGTCCAACTTATAAGATAGGTGCGCACTTTTTATATTGCCAAATATCCGTAAGAAGCTGCCAGTGGCAGCTTCTGCAGGTGGAAAAAGGAGGATTAAGTTAAGATGGCAGAAAGTAACAAGATGAAGGAAATGCCGGTAAATAAGCTCATGGTGCAGATGGGAATACCGATGATTTTATCTATGGCATTGCAGGCGGTTTATAACATTGTAGACAGTGCCTTTGTAGGAAACATGAAATCAGGAAGTGAGGCAGCACTTAATGCACTTACACTGGTGTTTCCGGTTCAGATGCTTATGGTAGCAGTGGGAATCGGAACCGGTGTGGGAACCAATGCACTTCTCGCGAGAACACTGGGAGAGGGAAAAAGTAAAAAAGCTGCAAAAGTTGCAGGAAACAGTTTATTTCTTGGAGTGATTATTTATGCAGTATGTCTGCTGTTTGGAATGTTTGGAGTAAAAGCATACATCTCATCCCAGACCGTTGATGCGGAAGTCATTGCAATGGGGACAAGCTACTTAAGAATATGCTGTGTGATTTCATTTGGAATTATTTCCTTCTCGCTATTTGAGAAAATGTTACAGGCAACCGGGCGTTCCATTTATTCAACAATTGGTCAGGTTGTGGGAGCAGTGGTAAATATTATTCTTGACCCAATTATGATTTATGGCATCGGACCGGTTCCTGAAATGGGAGTAAAGGGCGCAGCCTATGCAACCGTAATCGGACAGGTGGTATCAGCAGCATTGTTATTTATTTTCCATGTAAAATTAAATAAGGAATTTGAGCATGGTGTAAAGTTTATGAAACCAGAGGGCAGAATTATCAGGGAAATCTATGCAATCGGACTTCCGGCAATTATTGGACAGGCGCTTATGTCTATTATGGTTTATGTGATAAATCTGATTTTAAAATTCAGTCCTTCGGCTCAGACCGCATATGGATTGTTCTATAAAGTACAGCAGTTTGTACTCTTCCTTGCCTTTGGACTTAGAGATGCAATCACGCCGATTATTGCATTTGCCTATGGAATGCATAGCAAGAAGAGGATTCAGGATGGAATCAGATATGGCTTAATCTATACGATTGTGCTTATGATTGTGGGTGTGGCGATTACAGAAATTTTCCCTGGGGCTTTTGCAACATTATTTAATGCAGGACAGTCAAGGGAATATTTTATCGGAGCCATGAGAATTATTTCTATCAGCTTTATTTTCGCCGGAATCAATGTAGCATATCAGGGAATTTATCAGGCATTGGACGGCGGTTTGGAGTCGCTTGTGATTTCACTGCTCAGACAGCTTGTCATCATATTACCGCTGGCAGGTGTTTTCTCCAGTTTAGTCAGAAATGGACAGATGGACGTTTCCTTAATCTGGTGGGCATTCCCGATAACAGAGATTGCTGCATGCCTTGTGGGATATGTATTTTTAAAGAGAATCCGGAAGAATAAAGTGGAAAGTTTAAGTTAAGGAGGAGTCAGCTATGGCAAAAAGAATCATTACAATCAGCAGAGAGTTTGGAAGCGGCGGACGGTTTATGGGGAAAGAAG
Source organism: Roseburia sp. AF25-13LB (assembly GCF_003478915.1). NCBI lineage: Bacteria > Bacillati > Bacillota > Clostridia > Lachnospirales > Lachnospiraceae > Roseburia > Roseburia sp. AF25-13LB. Next base: position 8,785 of record NZ_QUFO01000008.1, on the reverse strand, counting down.
TGGCAAAAAACTTGGTACTGTATTTTTGCAGTACCTTTTCTTTTTCTGGAAAGTGAAGTATGATACAGAGGAAGAGTAGCTGCTTGACGACAGAAGAATTGGGTAACATAAGAAAAATGTGGAGGTAAATAAAAGGCATGCTGAATGTGAAAAATGCTGAAATAGCAGATTTAGAGCAAATTATTAAAATTTACAGATATGCACAGGATTATATGATAAAGTCCGGAAATCCGACTCAATGGGGACATTTTTACCCGGATGCAGATCTGATAAAATCTGATATTGATAAAAATGCATGTAAGGTAATATATGACAAGAATGGAATCCACGGGGTATTTGCATTGTTTGATGGTACAGAACCTACTTATAAGCATATTGAGGGCGGTAACTGGCTGAATGAAGAACCATATCTGACGATTCACAGGCTTGCCGGAGATGGTCAGGTACATGGCTTGTTTCCGTGTGCTTTAAACTATTGTAAAAAGATTTCTTTAAATATCAGGGTAGATACTCATGCGGATAATAAAACTATGCAAAGGCTGATTGAAAAGAATGGTTTTATAAAATGCGGTACGATATATGTAAAAAATGGAACAGCAAGAATAGCATATCAAAGGACTGATTTTCGGGCAGCAAGATTTGCAAGCATATCACTTAATACCACTAGGTCTGCGGCAAGAAGCGTAAGCTCATCGGTCGACAGGCATTCGGACAACTGGCAGGAAATTGTGGAGAGGTAAAAAAGATTTGTACAGTTTGACATAGTGGTTGTCCATAAGATATTTAGCGTTAACGGATCGTCCCTTTACAAACAGAATAAAAAAGCATATAATTCTTTTATAAAATATTTAATAAAAGAGGACAAAAAAACGGAAAATAAAGATAAAAGAAATATAGCAAGAAAAAAAGTCATCAATTATGTGCTGAATCATCCGGTTATGTCCAAAGCGGAGCTCGCGAAAGAATTAAATCTGAGTATGCCGACTGTGTTAGCAAACGTAAATGACCTGTTGGAGAAAAGACTGTTAGAAGAAGTGGGCGAGTATGCGTCGACAGGCGGACGAAAGGCAAAAAGTATAGGAATTAATAAGTCATATTGTCATGCAATGGGGCTTTTGATCACTGCGAATCATATCGAAATGGTACTGGTAAATCTTGGAGATGAGATCGTAAAAAAAGACCGCATCCGTTTAAAATTTACGGCAGAATTATCCTACTGTACAGAGGTGGCACAAAAGGTTGAAACTTTTCTGGCAGACGAGCCTGCGAAGGAGACACTGCTTGGAATTGGTATTGCGATCCCGGGAATTATCGATCAGAAAGAACGGATTGTTTTAAAATCCCACGCGTTAGGGATAGAGAACTATAGTCTCCGCTTTTTAGAGCAGGCTGTGGGAATGCCGGTGTATTTTGAAAATGATGCCAATGCAGCCATGCTTGCAGAAAAAAAGCAGAAGTATCCCAATGCGATATATCTGTCTTTGAATCATACATTAGGCGGTGCTTTCTGCATAGATGGAAAGTTGTATCGCGGACAAAACCAGAAAGCAGGAGAGTTTGGTCATATGATACTTGTTCCCGGTGGAAAAAAATGTTATTGTGGTAAATCAGGATGCGCGGATGCATATTGTGCTGCAAGTGTACTGACGGAAGATAACAGGCAGTCGCTGGATGCATTTATGGAAAATCTTGAAAGTGGAGATAAAAAGGTTTTACAGATATGGAATGAGTATCTGGATCATCTTGCTGTTTTGATATCAAATCTACGGATGGCATATGATATGGATATCATACTGGGGGGCGATGTCGGAGGTGTACTCTCAGATTATATGATACCTTTGGGAGAAAAAGTGATGGCATATAATGGTTTTGAACATGATGTTTCATACCTGAAGAACTGTTCGTACAGGAAAGAAGCGTCGGCTGTTGGAGCTGCGAAATATTTTTTTGCGGAACATATGATGGAAATATAAATTATTATAGTGTGAAAACAGAGTGAAGTGTGAGCAAAAAAACGGAAAGGAAACGATAAGTGAGGTTTTCTTTCCGTTTTTTTGTGCGTTGATTAGAAAATATATACAAAAAGCATATCTGCAAATTGTGCAATGCGTAAAATTGAGAGAAATATATTGACAAAATATGTTTAAAGGATGATAATGTAATTACTTTAATAAAACATTTAATAAAACATAAAATAAAACAATATAAAAAAGGAGGAAGCAATTATGTTACAGCAGGTAATGACAAATCCAGGAGAAATTATTTTCAGAGAGGTTCCGGTTCCGGAGGTAAAGGAAAATCAGGTTTTGGTAAAGATTATGAATATTGGTGTCTGTGGATCAGATATTCATGTTTATCATGGAAAACATCCGTTTACAAAATATCCGGTAACACAGGGACATGAGGTTTCCGGTGAGATCACAGAACTTGGAAAAAATGTCACAGAGTTTCATGTGGGACAGAAGGTGACGATAGAGCCACAGGTATATTGTGGACACTGCTATCCATGCCGTCATGGAAAGTATAATCTCTGTGAGGAATTAAAAGTAATGGGATTTCAAACGACAGGAACAGCATCTGAGTATTTTGCAGTGGATGCATCTAAAGTAACACCTATTCCAGAAGATATGTCCTATGAAGAAGGAGCTATGATCGAACCTCTTGCTGTGGCAGTTCATGGTGTAAAACAGATGGGTGATGTGGCTGGCATGAATATTGCAGTCCTTGGAGCGGGACCGATCGGAAATCTTGTAGCACAGGCAGCAAAAGGAATGGGGGCAGCGAAAGTGATGATCACAGATATCAGTGATCTTAGACTGGCAAAGGCAAAAGAATGTGGAATTGATGTGTGTGTGAATACCAAAGATAAAGACTTTGGTGAGGCAATGATCGAAGCATTTGGACCGGATAAGGCGGATGTAATCTACGACTGTGCCGGAAACAATATCACAATGGGACAGGCAATTAAATATGCAAGAAAAGGAAGCACGATTGTACTGGTGGCTGTTTTTGCAGGAATGGCAGAAGTAGATCTTGCAGTGGCAAATGACCACGAACTTGACATTAAGAGCACGATGATGTACCGCCATGATGATTATATAGATGGAATCAGACTGGTAAATGAGGGCAAAGTTCATTTGAAACCGCTTATCTCAAAGACATTTGCTTTTAAAGATTATCTGAAGGCATACCAGTATATTGATGATAACCGCGAGACAACGATGAAAGTAATTATCAACGTCAGTGAAAAGTAAGGAGTTCGTATGGAAAATAAATATGGAATTGTCGGAGTTGCCCATGTCGGGCTTCCGACAAACGATTTACAGAAAACAGTTGAGTTTTATAGGGGTCTTGGATTTGAAGTAATTATGCAGACTTATAATGAAAAAGCAGGGGAAAAAGTGGCATTTTTACAGATAAAAAATTACTGTATAGAGACTTTTGAAAATGGGCAGGCGGCAATGTCAGACGGTGCATACCAGCATGTTGCTCTTGATGTGGAAGACATTGAGAGTATATATCAGAAAATCTGCAATGAAAAATACACAGTTATCACAGACGGAATCGAAGAACTGCCATTTTGGGAAAATGGTGTGAAGTTTTTTATGATTAAGGGACCAAATGAGGAAAGAATAGAGTTCTGTCAGAAACTCTGATAAAAACAGGAGGGACATATGGGAAGCGAAAACAAAAATGGAAAAGTACCGCTGATCAGTAAGATTGCATATGGGTTTGGTGATGTTGGATGTAATTTCAGCTGGATGTTTGTCAGTAATTTTCTGATGATATTTTATACAGACGTGTTCGGAATCAGTATGGCGGCTGTGTCAGCACTTATGCTTTTTTCAAGATTCTGGGATGCAATCAATGATCCAATCGTCGGGGGACTTACAGATAAAACAAAATCGAGATGGGGACGGTACCGTCCATGGTTGTTAGTAGCGGCACCAATCACAGCGATTCTTCTTGTTATGACATTCTGGGCAAGACCCGACTGGCCGCAGAATGGAAAGATTATTTATATGGTAATTACATATTGTCTGCTGGTTTTGGGGTATACCTGTGTGAATATTCCATATGGAACCTTGTGTGGTGCTATGACACAGGATATTGATGAACGTGCAAAAATAAATACATCCCGTTCGGTTGCAGCGATGATTGCAATTGGTGTGTTAAATATTATCACAGTTCCACTGCTCAGCAAATTCGGCAGTCATAGTGCAAAGACAGGATATCTGACGGTTGCGGTCATATATGGATGTATTTTTACAGCCTGTCATTTCTTCTGCTTTGCGAAGACGAAAGAGGCAGTGATTACTCCGGAAAAAGAAAAAATTTCTGTAAAGGTTCAGTTGAAAGCGGTTATGCAGAACAGACCATATCTTCTTGCATTGGCAGGACAGATATTATTTGGATTTACACTGTACGGTAGAAACGCAGATATTCTGTATTACTTTACATATGTGGAAGGGAATGCCTCCTACTACACAACTTATTCGATGTGCATCATTATTCCTTCTATCATCGGGGCAGCCTGTTTTCAACCATTATTCCGCAAGTTGAATAACAAAGGAAGAACAGCATCTCTCTTTGCTTTATTTACAGGAATTTCCATGTTGTCTATGTTTTTCTTTAATGCCAAAGAATCACCGGCTATTTTTTATGCTTTATCTGGTCTGACACAGTTTTTCTTCTCTGGATTTAATACTGCAATCTATGCAATTATTCCAGACTGTGTGGAATATGGGGAGTGGAAAACCGGACTTAGAAATGATGGTTTTCAGTATGCATTTATTTCACTTGGAAATAAAATCGGAATGGCAGTTGGAACAGCACTTTTAGCAGGATTACTTGGAAAATGTGGCTATATTGCAAATCAGACACAGAATGCGGCTGTACTTTCAATTATGAAACATGCATTTACGACGATTCCGGGTGCACTGTGGATTGTGACTGCGGTTGTATTATTTTTCTACCGGTTAAATAAAAAACGTTATAACGAGATTGTGGAGGAACTGAAAAATGGAAGAAAAAGTTGATATCGTGGCATTGGGAGAATTGCTGATTGATTTTACGGAAGCAGGACACAGTCAGGATGGGAGAAAATTGTTCGAACAGAATCCCGGCGGTGCTCCGGCAAATCTTCTAACCGTTGCAAGCCACTTTGGGTATCGCACATCTTTTATTGGAAAAGTTGGAAACGATATGCATGGTAAATTTTTAAAGAAGACATTGCAAAAGGAAGGAATCAATACAGATGCTATTGTTGAAGACCCGGGTTATTTTACAACGTTGGCATTTGTGGAAATCGGTGAAAGTGGAGAACGGAATTTTTCTTTTGCAAGAAAACCAGGTGCAGATACACAGTTAAAAAAAGAAGAACTGGATCAGACATTAATTTCAGGTTGTAGAATTTTTCATTTTGGATCATTATCGCTGACAGATGAACCGGCAGAAAGTACAACGATTGAAGCGGTAAAAATGGCAAAAGCAGCGGGTGCATTTATTTCCTATGATCCGAATTATCGACCGTCTCTTTGGAAGAGCAAAGAGGATGCAGTGAAAAAAATGAGATCTGTCATAGAATTGGTAGATGTCATGAAGGTATCGGATGAAGAGAGTATTTTGTTGACAGAGGCCGAAAGTTATGAGCAGGCCGCAGACCAACTCCTTGCTATGGGACCAAAGCTGGTAGCCATTACATTGGGAGAACAGGGTGTTCTTATGGCAACAAAAAGCAGAAAAGAAATCATCAAAGCATTTCAGATACATGCGGTCGACACGACTGGGGCAGGTGATTCATTCTGGGGAGGCGTATTATGCAGTATCCTTTCCATGAATAAGAATGTTGAAAAAATGAAATGGGAAGAAATCAAAAAGTGTGCTGTTTTGGGAAATGCAGTTGCTGGATTGTGTGTGCAAAAGAGAGGTGGCATCCCTGCGATTCCGACAAAAGAAGCAGTGTTTGAATTTATGCAGAAATAATGAATGTATATGACAAAATTGGGGCTATAAAAACGCCCCTATTTTTAACAAAAATATAAGCAGGACAACTTTCGATATTTGCTCCTGCTTGTATTTTATGTAAATTACGATAAGTTTTATTCCCTGTGTTCTTCGCCCCATGTACAGTCTGATTCTGGTGTAGTCTTTAAATGCTTTTCTGATTCCCAACAATCAATGCGGAGCATATAGCCAGCAGATATATAAACATCAATACTATTAAGCTGTGGATTGTATTCTGCAAATATTATTCTCGTCGTATTTTATCTCCTTATCATTCAATCAATCATTTGTTACAAAAATCAGAAGCATTTCAATCAGTTCACCATGTCACTTTCATTTTGTGTTATAATGTGTTATCAGATTTCTTGGTCTCCGCTGCCGCTTCGGTCGGCACAGAGCAGAGGTCCACTGGACCTCTTGTGCCCTTGTATTTGCCCTTATCAGAGTTCGTAAACACTGGTGCGATGATATAATACAAGGGAAACAATAAGGGAAAGCTCACCTGCGATAAATTCAGTATTTTCAAGGGTTTGCGGAGAATTTAATAACAAAATATAACAGTTATTAAATCTCTTAAAACAGGTGAAATCTCAATTCCAGTTTGGAGAATTGAAAAAAACGGAATTTACCTATTAAGACATATAAACTCTTGACAATAAAGCTCCTATATAGTATGTTTTTAATAAACTACTATATAGGAGCTTTTGTATGGAAATGAATGGAGGATTTCTTGTCACCAAAATAAAACAGCTTGGAGACCGGATTTTCGAGAAGATTCTCAGTGAAAAGGATATTGATGCGTTTAATGGAGCTCAGGGACGTATTCTTTATGTGCTGTGGCAGGAGGATGGTATCTCAATCAGGTCACTCTCGACTAAATGCGGATTAGCGATAACATCTCTTACTACGATGCTGGAAAGAATGGAAAATCAAGGGCTGATAAGCCGTGTTCAGTCTGAAACGGACAAAAGGAAAACACTCCTGTTTCTGACTGAGAAAGCACATGCCTTAAAGGGAGAGTACGATTCTGTATCTGATGAGATGGGCAGTATTTACTACAAAGGTTTTTCAGAGGAAGAAATTACCCGGTTTGAGGAATGCCTCGACCGCATCAGAAAGAATCTTGAGGAGTGGCAGAAGTCATGAGTATTTGTATCAAAGATCAGATTCAGAACATGAATATCGTCATTGGCTGCACAGTGGGGTGTACATATTGCTATGCCCGCAACAACGTGAAACGCTGGCATATGATTGATGATTTCGCTGACCCTGAATTCTTTCCGGGTAAGCTTAAGATGATGGAAAAGAAACGTCCGCAGAACTTTCTTCTTACCGGCATGAGCGATCTCTCTGGATGGAAGCCGGAATGGAGAGACGAGGTATTTGCAAAGATCCGTGAAAATCCACAGCATCAGTTCCTGTTCCTTACCAAGCGACCTGATTTGCTGGATTTTGATACCGATCTGGAAAACGCATGGTTTGGCGTTACGGTGACGAGGAAAGCAGAACGGTGGCGTATCGACGCCCTTCGGAAAAACGTCAGAGCAAAACATTACCATGTTACCTTTGAGCCGTTATTCGATGATCTCGGCACAGTTGACCTTTCTGGAATCAATTGGATCGTTGTCGGCACCATGACCGGAGCTCAGAGCAGGAAGATTCATACGGAGCCGGAATGGGCATGGTCTCTGACGGACCAGGCACATAAGCTCGGCATTCCGGTGTTTATGAAGGAAGACCTTGTCCCTATCATAGGGGATGAAAATATGATTCAGGAAATGCCGGAAGAATTTAATAAAGTGTTAGAGGTACAGAAATCATGGAAGAAGTAATAAATGGAATCCTCATTCGTGAGGTGGAAACAAAGAATATCATGACTAAGTCTAGTCTGCCGGTAGGCGGTTACTCGGTCAATCCCTATGTGGGCTGTACACATGCCTGCAAGTATTGCTATGCTTCTTTTATGAAGCGCTTTACTGGCCACAAGGAGGAATGGGGCACTTTCCTTGATGTGAAGCATTGGCCGGAAATTAAAAATCCGAAGAAATATGCCGGACAGCGGGTGGTCATCGGTTCTGTGACAGATGGCTACAATCCACAGGAGGAGCAATTCGGGAATACCAGAAAACTTCTGGAGCAGCTGATCGGCAGTGACGCAGATATTCTGATCTGCACAAAGTCGGATCTTGTGGTACGGGATATTGATCTGTTGAAGAAGCTTGGACGTGTAACCGTTTCATGGTCGATCAACACACTAGATGAAAATTTCAAGAACGATATGGACTCTGCTTCGAGCATTGAGCGCCGTATCACTGCTATGAAGCAGGTATATGAGGCAGGTATCCGTACAGTCTGTTTCGTATCCCCGGTATTCCCCGGTATCACGGATTTTGAAGCAATCTTTGAGCGGGTAAAGAATCAGTGCGATCTGTTCTGGCTCGAAAATCTCAATCTTCGAGGCGGTTTCAAAAAGACAATTATGGATTATATCGCCGGAAAATATCCTGATCTTGTACCACTTTACGACGAGATCTATAACAAGCATAATCGCAGCTACTTTGAAGCACTTGAAGTAAAAGCTGAGAAAATGGCTAAGAAGTATGATTGTGCCTTTGTGGATAATGAAATGCCTTATGGCAGAGTCCCGCAGGGGCATCCGGTGATCGTAGATTATTTCTATCATGAGGAAATCCGTGGGACAGAGAATACCGGAAAAAGAAATCGCTAAATTCCAGTTGTGCGCCCAGCTAAGGGTGTGTAGTCAAGCCGGTGGAATTCC